>JBBACU010000112.1:0-6802 GCA_041656815.1 Proteiniphilum sp. | reverse complement strand
AACAACGTGGTGAATGAAGACCGCGCGCATTTCTATGACGAGGATAGCACGAGACGCGTGGTCTCGCCGCACCGGTTGCACGAGTTGCTGGACAGCATGGCTGTTGCCTTTCGTTCGTATCACGAAGTGGAAGATTATAGCAAGGCCATCGGTAAGAAGATTATCAATATTACTCGCGGCTCGTATATCGATGCCTTCGAGAGAATGTCCATCCACTGATATGGAAGCAAAGAGCAAGATAGGAATTATCCTTCAGGCACGCGTGGGCTCTACCCGCATGCCCGGGAAAATGATCCTCCCGTTCCACGATGGAAAGGGCGTGCTGGAATTGTTGTTGCAGCGAATGGAAGCGCGTTTCGCCGGCCGGGAGAATGTTGTGCTTTTGGTAGCGACCACGGTAAACCCGTTGGACGACGCGATTGCCGCTATCGCGGAGAAAAGCGGTGTCCCGCTATTTAGAGGGAGTGAGGAGGATGTGCTTAAACGCTTTGTCGATGCAGCAACGTATGCCGAGACGGAGCGATTGATCCGGGTTTGTGCCGATAACCCGTTTCTTGATATCGATGCTATAGAGGTATTGCTTAGGCGTATCGGGCGGCAACATCACGATTATATCGCTTTTGCCACTTCCGACGGTACGCCTTCCATTAAAACGCATTATGGGTTTTGGCCTGAAGCCGTGCGCCTCGACGCGCTTACGCGTGTCGCCGGGGCAACCACGGAAAGAATTTACCGGGAGCATGTCACCAATTATATCTACACGTACCCCGATGGTTTCGATCTCGATCTTATACCGATTGACCGGGAGATAGAAGAGAAACCGAATATTCGCCTGACACTCGATACACCGGAAGATTTTGAAATGCAACAGGCGATCTATGCGCGCTGCCTTGAAAAATACGGGAAAATAGAGACCCGTTTGGTGTTGCAAATACTGGATGCCTTCCCCGGTTTTTACGAACAGATGAAACGACAAATCGGGTTGAATACCAAGTAAACAGCATGAATCTATTTTAATGATTGACGTATTTATAATTGTATGAATCAACATACCTATATAATCGGGGAGATCGGCCAGAACCATAATGGTTCGGTAGATATTGCCAAACTAATCGTGGATCTGGTCTCCCGGCCGGTGAAAGAGGAAGTTTTTAATATCGACTTGAAGCCGATGGATGCCGTGAAATTAACCAAGCGAGACCTGAAGGAAGAATTGTCAGTTTCCCAGATGAACCTGCCCTATAATTCGCCTCACGCTTTTGGAAAGACCTACGGCGAGCACCGGGCGTTCCTTGAACTGTCGGATGAAGAACATCATGAAATTTATAAGCATGCCCGGTCGAGAGGGTTGGAATTCGTGGAAACCCTTTGCGCGATAGGCTGTCTCTCGCTGTTAAAGCTTTTCACGCCTGACTACCTGAAGGTGGCCAGCCGCGATCTGACCAACCTCCCGCTGGTGGCGGCGATGGCCGAGACAAAGATACCCATCATCCTGTCCACCGGTATGGCAGGCGAGAAAGAGCTGGACGACGCGCTTGAGGTGATTACACGGTATCACTCCCGGGTGTCAATACTGCATTGCGTGTCGCAATACCCCACTCACCCCGATAGTTTGAATCTCAATACGATTTGCTACTTGAAGAAGCACTACGGCCAGTATCCCATTGGCTTTTCCGACCATACCATTGGGATCGCCGCGGCCGCCGTCGCCGTGGGGATGGGGGCGGAAATAATAGAGAAGCATGTTTCTATTGATCGGCGCATGAAAGGTACCGACCAAGCCGGATCCTTGGGGCCAGACGGGGTGAACCGCATGATCCGCGATATACGGGTGACAGAAAGGTGGTTGGGTAAAGAGGGACTTTTCGTGGAGAAAGAGGTGGAAGAAGCACGCCGCAAGCTCGAACGGTCATTGGCTGCCAAGCGCGACCTGTTACCGGGAGAGGTGGTCTTCGAAAGCGACTTGCATTTGCTGAGCCCGGGCGATGGCTACCAATGGGCAGATAGAGCTCTTGTGATCGGGCGTACAGTGACAAAAAAAATACCGAAGGATGAAATTATTTACGACGATTCCCTGCGTTAATAAGAATAACCCTCTTTAGATGGACGGATGCATATGGATAAAAGTAGAATAAAAAAGGAGCTCCCCAAGCTGGTGATCACGGATATCGACGGCGTGTGGACGGACGGCGGTATGTATTATACCGCGGAGGGTGACGTGATGAAGCGATTCTCTGTCCGTGACGGGTGGGGAGTGGCCATGCTTCGCCATCACGGCATTGAAACGGCTATAATGACGGGCGAAAACACGGAGATCGTGAAACAGCGGGCACGAAAACTGCGTGTAGAGCGTTGCTATGTAGGGATTGGGGATAAACTGGGATTGGCGGAGCGCCTTTGCGATGAACTGAATATATCCCTGCAGGAGGTAGCTTTCATCGGTGATGATATTAATGATCTGCCCTTGTTGCGTTCCGTGGGATTCAGTGGTGCGCCCGCCGATGCGTTGCACTATATTCAAAGAGAAGTGCACTATGTCACCACTACACGGGGTGGCCATGGGGCTTTTCGCGAATTCGTGGAAAAGATATTACACGACCGTGGGTTACTTCATTCCACCATTGAGTCGTTAGCGTTTGTTTGATTCTTTTTCGTGTTTATTTTTCTGAGGTTCAGCTTTTTGCCGATCGTGTTAAATATGTCTTGCTGTATGGTTGATCCCAATAACTTGTTAGTACCGGTGTAAGCAAGGAAGCCGAAAATAATCTGCAGTGTCAATTGCAAATAGGGGTTAGCCGTTATTAGCGGGACGAATGTTAGCAAGAGGCATATCACCCCACCCATCACGATATAGGGGAATATATCTTTCAATTGCTGTTTAATGGTATACCCCGTGATCCGGCTCGTGATAACGAGAGCGATAACGTAATGAACCGCTCCCGCGATGGCCTGCCCAACTACCAAAGCGGGAATACTTATTCGTACGGTAAGCAGGATCGCGAGGACGATTACTCCATTTTTCATCAACTCGAAATGAAAGATTGTTCTCGTTCTTCCTTGAGCGAGGAGGTAGTTGGTCATAAGCGTGGTGAACACGAAGAAAATTCCCTTTATCAACAGAAGTTGGAAGAGCGGGATCGAAGCATCCCACTTTGTCCCGAACAAGACATGGAAAAGCGGGGTAGCGACAACGATCAATCCCAGGAAAAAGGGAAAAGAGAGGTAAGCAGCCGTGCGGTTTGTCTTCCCGAAGACACGCCGCATTCGTTCAGGGTCGTCTTGGATGGAGGAGAGGGCAGGGAAGAGCGATTGACCCAAGGCTTGTCCCAATGCGGTATATCCCATTTTACTCCATCGGTCGGCTTGGACATAATATCCCAGCTCTTTCATGTTGTACCAAATACCGATAATCAAAGGGTAGAGGTTTTGGAATAACGTACCGGTAAAAGAGGTGAGAAACATGTTCTTCCCCGCGGAATAGAGGCTCGAAAAAGAGGTTTTGTCGAATTGAACCCGGGGGCGCCAACTGTTCTGTACCCACAGTAGAATGGAACGCGTGGTTGCCAACGCCAGTGCCTGTGCTACCAATGCCCATGGACCGTATCCCGATAGGGCCATTATCACCGCAAGGGTCCCGGATACCAGCAAGGGTATGATGTTGGAGATGGCAAAGGCTCTCATGTGCATGTTCCGCATCAGTATGCTGCTTTGTACCAGCCCGAAGGCCTGGATGATAACGGTAAGGAACATCACCCGGGAAAGCGAGGTTAAACGAGCATCCCCGAACCAAATGGAGAGACGCGGCGCTAAAGAGAACAGCAACAGGTAAAGCGCGATGGCTACTAATAGATTGAAGAAGAATACCGTGTTGTAATCTTCTTTGGTGATCTCCTTTCGCTGGATAAGCACCACGGTGAAGCCGCTGTCGACAAAAACAGTGAGGAAGGCCGAGAATACGGTAATGATGCCTATCAACCCGAAATCCTCGGGAAAGAGGGTGTTTGCCAAGATAATCCCGACAATCGCGTAGATTATCTGCGAAAACGTCTTGTCAACCGTACTCCAAACGAGTGCGTTGACGGTCTTCTCTTTCAGCGTCTTTCCCATTTTCGCCGTCGTTAGTTGTTAATTACCCGTGTAACGGCATAATTAAAAATCGATTTTCGCGGATAAGATATTGCGTTCCAGGACGTGGAGGTCTACCTGCCTGCCCACCGCGATCCCTTTGTGAGTGAGATGAGCTTCAACTGTCCGGTAGGCCAGCTCCGGGGTGTTGTTGTCGCCGCTCAGGTGGCATAGCCAGATATTGCGTAGCCCGGGCGGGAAGTTGTCTGCCAAGAACCGGGCCGTTTGGAGGTTGCTGAGGTGCCCGGTGCCACACGTGATCCGCTGCTTCAGGTGATAGGGGTAACGCCCCTTGTGCAGCAAATCTTCGTCGTAGTTGCTCTCGATGATCAGGTGGTTGGCCTTGCTAATGTAACGTGCTACCTCGTCGGTAATCACTCCCACGTCGGTAGCCAGCGTGAGGGTATGGTCGGCGAACTCGAAAAAGTAGCCCGCGTTGTCGATGCTGTCATGCGGCACGTCGAAAGGGGTAATCCGGAAATCTTCGATCCGGAACGGGGTTCCTTTTTCAACGTACACGGTGGAGCCGTTGAGGCTGTGGCGGATCATGGGATTGTTCGATATGCCCCGGTGTACCTCCCGCGTGGCGTAAACCGGGATGTGCATCTTCTCGCCCAAGTAGCCGGCCGACTTGATGTGGTCGTAATGGTCGTGCGTGACAAGAAGGGCTTGGATAGACGACAAATCGACACCATGCTCGGCCAATCGCTTCTTGATCACCCGCGGGCCGATACCGGCATCGATAAGGATCCCGTAGCGGGTGTTCCCCAAGTAGTAACAGTTGCCACAACTGCCGCTGCTGAGGCTGAAAAAAGAGAATCGCTCCGATGGAAAAAGCTCGTACTGCATGATTTTAATGTGCTAATGAGACTAATAGGACTAATGTGATTAATGTGCCGATCAAATCACCACATCACCACATCATCAAATCATCACATCAATTGTATTCTTAATTGAGAAAGCCGATTAATTGTCCGGTTGTATTGCCCGATCATTTCTTCAACCACTTCCTTTGCGGGTATCACCTGCTTGATATGCGAGGCGATCTGGCCAATTTCCAACTCTCCTTCCACGAGGTCGCCCTCGAAAATTCCTTTCTTGGATCGTCCCCGTCCCAATAGCGCGCGGAGCTCATCGGTAGAAGCGCCCCGCTCCTCCAGTTCCGCCACTTGCTTGAAAAACTCGTTTTTCACCATCCGGGTGGGACTCACCTTTTTGAGTGACAAAATGGTGTCGCCTTCGTTCAGGCCAATGCAGTGTTGCTTGAAGGCTTCGCTCGCCGAACTCTCTTCGGTAAGCGCGAACCGCGTGCCCACTTGCACCCCCTCGGCACCAAGGGCAAAAGCCGCGGCCATCGCCTCGCCCGTGGCAATACCCCCGGCGGCAATCAGTGGCAGATCCACCGCGCTTCTCACCTGCGGGATAAGCGTGAGGGTAGTGGTTTCTTCCCGCCCGTTGTGCCCCCCGGCCTCGAACCCCTCGGCCACGATGGCGTCCACGCCTGCCTCGGCCGACTTCAACGCGAACTTGGAACTCGATACCACGTGGACCACGATGATACCTTTCTCCTTGAGGATGGACGTCCACGTTTTCGGGTTCCCGGCAGAGGTAAAGACAATGGGAACTTTCTCCTCCGTCACGATTTGCATGATTTCATCAATCTGCGGGTACATCAACGGGATGTTAACGCCGAAAGGGCGGCCGGTGGCCGCTTTGCACTTTTGAATATGCTCCCGTAACGTGGCGGGATGCATCGAGCCCGCGCCAATTAGTCCCAAGCCGCCGGCATTGCTCACCGCCGAGGCGAGCCTCCAGCCGCTGCACCATACCATGCCCGCCTGGATGATGGGGTAGCGGATGCCGAAAAGCGCGGATATTCTGTTTTCCTTCATTTTTATAGTAACATTGTTATTAAGTTGCAAAGATACGGTTTTAACTCCAATTTGTCCATTTTTTATTATCCGACGCCGCGCGTCCATTTTTTTTAGTAGCTTTGTGTACTCAATGAGACCACTATGGCTGGTACGCCTTATTGGCGATTAGTGACTGCTAATTAGAAATTGATTTAATATGAATGTTCTTCTTCTTGGATCGGGAGGCCGCGAGCACGCGTTGGCGTGGAAGATGCGCGAAAGCCGCCTGTTAAACCATCTTTACATCGCGCCGGGGAACGCGGGCACTGCTTCCGTGGGAACTAACATACCCATAGCGGCAACCGATTTTAACGCGCTGAAGTCTTTCTCGCTCGAACACGATGTCGACCTGATCGTCGTAGGTCCCGAGGATCCATTGGTGCAGGGAGTGTATGATTTCTTTCGCGACGACGAGGACGCGTGCCATATCGGGGTGGTCGGCCCGTCGAAAGAGGGTGCCCTGCTGGAAGGGAGCAAGGACTTTGCCAAGAACTTCATGGTGCGGCACGGTATCCCCACCGCCCGCTTTCTTACCGTCTCACCCGATACCATTGCCGAGGGGAACGCGTTCATCGACTCCCTCCCTTCACCCTACGTGCTGAAAGCGGACGGGCTCGCGGCAGGAAAAGGGGTGTTGATCGTGGACGATGCCGGAGAGGCAAAGCAGAAACTGCGGGAGATGCTTGATGGGCAGTTCGGGGCAGCCAGCAGCCGGGTAGTGATTGAAGAGTACCTGTTGGGCGTGGAATGCTCGGTGTTCGTGC
>JBBACU010000111.1:0-6844 GCA_041656815.1 Proteiniphilum sp. | reverse complement strand
AGGTAGACGTGGAGAAGATCATCCCCGACCCGGGGTTGAGCATCGCCGCGGGAGCCATCGTGCCGCTCGGCAAGGAGCGAAGCAACATGCTCTTCTGGCAGATCGCCGCCATATGCGAGAAGTACGGCGTGACCTTGAAAACGCCCGTGAAGAAGATCCCCGACGAGGCCATCGATGAAATTCTGTACGGCACCAACGAGCGGTTGAAGATCAAGAACGAATCA
This sequence comes from Proteiniphilum sp., assembly GCA_041656815.1. Taxonomy (GTDB): domain Bacteria; phylum Bacteroidota; class Bacteroidia; order Bacteroidales; family Dysgonomonadaceae; genus Proteiniphilum. The sequence continues at coordinate 6,620 of JBBACU010000111.1, read as the reverse complement.
CTCGGCAACTCCAACTACATGGTCTCTTACGAGGGGGTGGTAAAGTACATCGAGATGCAGCAAGACGATGACGCGTCGGCCTCCGCGCAGAAGTGGGCGGGACAGTTCATCACCACGTCGCGCTGCCCCGAATGCCACGGGCAACGGCTCAACAAGGAGGCACTCCACTTCCGGATCAATGACAAGAACATCGCCCAACTGGCAGAAATGGATATCCAGGAATTGCACGAGTGGCTCTTGGCCTCCGGCTCGGAGGTGTCGGAGCGGCAACGGCTCATCGCCGACGAGATCCGCAAGGAGATCCTCTCCCGGCTCCAGTTCCTGTTGGACGTGGGATTGGGGTACCTTTCCCTTTCCCGGGCGTCGGCCTCCCTTTCAGGGGGAGAGAGCCAACGCATCCGGTTGGCCACACAGATCGGCTCGCAACTGGTAAACGTGCTCTACATCTTGGACGAGCCCAGTATCGGCTTGCACCAGCGGGACAACCACCGGTTGATCGACTCGCTCAAGAAACTGCGCGACTCGGGCAATTCGGTGGTGGTGGTGGAGCACGACAAGGATATGATGCTCGCGTCCGACTACATCGTGGACATGGGCCCCTTTGCGGGGCAAAAAGGGGGGGACGTGGTATTCGAAGGGCTCCCCGGGGAGATGCTCAAGAAGAACACGCTCACCTCCAACTACCTGAATGGCAAGCTGGAGATCGCCATCCCTTCAACGCGCCGCGAGGGGAACGGGAACCAGCTGGTTATCAAGGGGGCTTCCGGCAACAACCTGAAGAAGGTGACCGCCACTTTCCCCTTGGGCACCTTCACCTGCGTCACGGGGGTTTCGGGGAGCGGGAAATCGACCCTTATCAACGAGACGCTGCAACCCATCCTCAGCCAGAAATTTTACCGGTCGCTCAAGGACCCGCTTCCCTATACCTCGGTGGAAGGGACGGAGCACCTAGACAAGGTGGTGAGCGTGGACCAGTCGCCCATCGGCCGCACGCCCCGCTCCAATCCCGCCACCTATACCGGCGTCTTCTCGGATATCCGGAACCTGTTTTCCGGGATGCCGGAAGCCAAGATTCGCGCCTACAAGCCCGGCCGCTTCTCGTTTAACGTGAAAGGGGGCCGCTGCGAGAAATGCAAGGGGAACGGCTACAAGACCATCGAGATGAACTTCCTGCCCGACGTGATGGTCCCCTGCGAGGTGTGCCACGGGAAACGGTATAACCGGGAGACGCTGGAAGTACGCTTCAAGGGAAAATCGATTGCCGACGTGCTGGACATGACCATCAACGTGGCGGTGGAGTTCTTTGAAAATGTTCCCGCGATCCTTCACAAGATAAAGGTACTTCAAGAGGTGGGGTTGGGCTACATCAAGCTGGGACAGTCCTCCACCACCCTCTCCGGGGGAGAGAGCCAACGCGTGAAGCTGGCGACCGAGCTGGCGCGGGTGGATACCGGCAACACCCTGTACGTGCTGGACGAACCCACCACGGGGCTTCACTTCGAAGACATCCGGGTGCTCCTCGGCGTGCTCAACAAGCTGGTGGATAAAGGAAATACCGTGATTGTGATCGAGCATAACCTCGACATCATCAAGTGCGCCGATTACCTCATCGACTTGGGCCCGGAAGGCGGAGAGAAGGGGGGGTACATCTTGGCCTCGGGCACTCCGGAAGAGATCGTCAAAAAGAAAAAAAGTTATACCGCGAAATACTTGCGCGAAGAGCTTCACGGGCAATTCAGGGCCCGCCCCGAACGTTAAAAATCAATTCGTGGTGAACATTTAAACAGACCTGTTGTTTAGAGTTGTGAATCAGGTATTATTACAAATTTCGGATTAAAGTTTAAAGATTACAGCAATATGGCAAATATCACGTTTAAAGGCAACCCCGTGCAAACTGTCGGGAATCTCCCGGCGGTGGGCACTGTAGCTCCCGATTTTACCCTTGTCAGCGGCGAATTGGCCGACGTCTCCTTATCGGACTTCAAAGGTAAAAATGTGGTTCTAAACATCTTCCCGAGTCTCGACACGGGAGTATGCGCTGCATCGGTACGCCGCTTTAACAAAGAAGCCACCGGGCTGAATAACACGGTGGTGCTCGGGATATCTGCCGACTTGCCTTTCGCGTCGGGCCGCTTTTGCTCGGCGGAAGGCATCGAAAACGTCATTACCCTCTCTACTTTCCGGGACAATGCTTTTGGCAACGACTACGGGCTGCTGATGAGCGACGGGCCGCTAAACGGGCTCTTGGCACGCGCGGTGGTGGTCGTGAACCCCGAAGGAGAAGTGGTGTATACCGAGCTGGTTCCCGAGATTGCACAGGAACCGGATTATCATTCTGCAATCAACTCGATAGTGTAGTTTGTTTCATGAAGATTGTGTTAACAAGAGAGGTCTGCGAAGTGATTCGCGGACTTTTCGCTTTTTAGGGGTACTGATTACCACTCCTTCAAGCGGGGAGTAAGTTCAAGCGAGGAGCAAGTTCAAGCGAAGAGTAAGCCCCACTCGATTTCCTTCCGCGAGATGGCACCGGTTATTATCCTAAGCTCCCCTTTTCGCGGATAGATGGCCCATTTATTACCCTTTGCATCCTTTCCCGCGAAAGGTGGCTGAAAATTCAGGGGCGAACACTCGAACAATCCTGAGGAAAAGGTGTTTAAATGAATACATACACAAAAAAACGCGTCATGAAAAAAGTAATCGGAATCATCCTTATCGTGGTAGCCCTCGTGCTCGGGTACCTCGGTATCAATGGCCTGAATGAAAGCAGCACATCGGTTGAATTCCTCGGGCTGGAACTCTCGGCACAAGACAACCAGGCAAAAGAGAGGTCCTACATCGAACTGGGACTGGGTGTGATAGCCTTGGTCGCCGGGGTTTACCTCGTGGGACAGAGAAGAAAAAATCCCGCGTAACCGGATAGGTCATTTTTCTACAAAATGGGGGCCTTTTTTTTAATCTCCCGTACTTTTTCATACATTTGCATAATATAAGCTGCGCCTGGGCATTCCTCAAACAAACTTGGGACTGCTTCCCGGCTTTCGCTATATTTGTATAATATAAGCCGCGCTTGGGTATTCCTCAAGCAAACTTGGGACTGCTTCCCGGCTTTCGCTATATTTGCATAATATAAGCCGCGCCTGGGTATCACCCGAACTACCTTGGCACGGCGGTTGATTTTCCTTCTCGTCTCTTCACCCCGATAGAGAAGGGTTTAATTGATATAGGGAGGTGAAGAAAAAAACAGTATGGCAAAAAGGAAAAGAAGGAAACCCGCGACAACCAAAAAAAAGAGCAAAGTGTTTCTCGAGTTCGTGAAAAGCGAACGCGTTCATTTTATCGTGGGAGTGATTATCGCTTTCATGGGTATTTTCATGCTGTTGGCAATCATCTCCTTCCTCTTCACGGGCGCGGCCGACCAGAGCAACGTGCTCAACCGTTCTTTCTGGGAGCTGGTCCGCTCGGAGACACCCGAGATCCAAAACTGGACAGGTGCCGGCGGGGCTTATATTGCTGAACGGCTCGTGAACGAGGGTTTTGGTATCGCTTCCGCTTTTATTCCCCTCTTCCTCATATATGCCGGATTACGGATCATGCGGGTGTCCAAGTTCTCTTTCTTCAAGGCACTCTTTATTACCGCCTTCGGGCTTATCGGCATCTCCATCACCAGCGCGTTCATCTTGGACAAGTTGTTCCCGGACACACACGTGAAATGGGGCGGCGCGCATGGCATCCAGATTGAACAGTTCCTCGAGGGCAGCATCGGGTGGCCGGGCATCGTCCTGCTTATCCTTCTTTTTGCCGTGATCGTCGCCGTGATCTTCCGCAAGAGCTCGATGCACGATATCCAGCAAACGTTGGTCAACAGCAAGCCGTCGTTTGCTACTGCCGATGACTTCTCGGCCTCATCGAGCAAGGATACCGCCGATCCGCATATAAACCAGAAAGAGAAAAAGCCGGGCTTCTTATACCGGCTGACGGCACTCTTTCAGAAAAGGATCTTCGATGAGGAGGACACGAACGAAGATGCCGGCACATCGTCCCCCCCCCCGCCCGCGGAAATTATCCCCCCCCTTTCCGGCGCTTCACCCGCTCCTGCCTCACCAGGCAGTGCCTCGTCAAGCATTACCACACCGGGCAGTGCCAATATCGAAGGGTCGAAAGACGATTTCGAGGTGATCGTCCCGAAGGACGAAGCGGCTTACCCCCTCCATCCCGAAGAGAAACCCGCGATTGCCCTCCCCGACGAGATGGAGGAGTACGACCCGCGGAAGGACCTCTCATCGTTCCGCCCACCTACCACGTCGCTGCTCAAAATCTATAGCACGGGCGACAAGGGCGTGGATATGGAGGAGCAGAACGAGAACAAGAACAAGATCATCCACACGTTGCGCAACTACGGGATCGAGATCACCTCCATCAAGGCGACGGTAGGGCCTACCATCACCCTCTATGAGATCGTTCCCCAAGCGGGGGTCCGCATATCAAAAATCCGCAACCTCGAAGACGATATCGCGCTGAGTTTATCGGCGCTGGGAATCCGCATCATCGCCCCGATGCCCGGCAAGGGCACCATCGGCATAGAGGTACCCAACAAGGAGCCGCAGATCGTCTCCATGCACTCGGTTATCACTTCCAAGCGTTTCCAGGAGTGTACCTACGAGCTGCCGGTGGCATTGGGCAAGACCATCACCAACGAGGTGTTTATTTTCGATCTCACCAAGATGCCGCACCTTCTGGTGGCAGGAGCCACGGGGCAGGGGAAGTCGGTAGGACTCAACGCCATCATCACCTCGCTACTCTACAAGAAGCACCCGGCCGAGATGAAACTGGTGCTGATCGACCCCAAGATGGTGGAATTCAATATCTACTCCGCCATCGAAAAGCACTACTTGGCCAAGCTCCCCGACGAGGAAAAGGCGATCATCACCGACGTGAGCAAGGTGACACAGACCCTGAACTCGCTCACCAAGGAGATGGACGACCGGTACGAGCTGCTGATGAAAGCCAAGGTACGGACGATCAAGGAGTACAACGAGAAATTTGTTCAACGGCGACTAAACCCCAATAACGGCCACAGGTACATGCCGTATATCGTGGTGGTGATCGACGAGTTTGGCGACCTGATCATGACGGCGGGCAAGGAGATCGAGATGCCCATCGCCCGCATCGCGCAAAAAGCGCGCGCGGTGGGGATGCACATGGTGATCGCCACGCAACGCCCCACCACCAACATCATCACCGGAACCATCAAGGCCAACTTCCCGGCACGGATGGCATTCCGCGTGACCTCGCAAATTGACTCCCGCACCATCCTCGACATGAGCGGAGCCAACCAGCTGATCGGCCGGGGCGACATGCTCTTTTCGCAAGGAAGCAACCTCATCCGCATCCAGTGCGCCTTCGTGGATACCCCCGAGGTGGAAGGCATCTCGTTGGATATCGGGAAGCAACGGGGATACGACAGCGCGTTCCCCCTTCCGGAGGTAATTAGTGACGCCGAAGCCGGTCCGGGGGCGGTAGACCTCAACGACCGCGACCCCCTCTTCGACGAAGCGGCCCGGCTCATCGTGGTACACCAACAGGGCTCCACCTCGCTCATCCAGCGCAAGTTCTCCATCGGGTATAACCGCGCCGGAAGACTTATGGACCAGCTGGAAGCCGCGGGAATCGTTGGCGCCACCCAAGGCAGCAAACCGCGCGAGGTGTTTATCGCCGACGAGTACTCGTTGGAAAAACTCCTGGATTCATTACGATAAAAAGGGCACGCAGGAAGGTCTCACGTTTCTCGGCAAAAGAGTCGGCCGGCTGTTAGCGACGATGAAAGAAATGAAGAATCAATAAACCAAGGGAAGGTTTTGCAGTCCAATCTACCAAACAAACCACCAACAGCGATGAAAATGAAACTCCTATTGCTCGTAGCATCTGTTCTCCTCTTATCGCCCCGCGCGTTTTCTCAACACCCGGGCGACGCGAAAACATTGTTAGACAAGACGCATGCCGCGTACCGGGCATCGGAAGGTATCCGGCTTTCGTTCACCACCTCTTCGCTGGACCAGAAAGGCACCCCAAGCGATACGCAACCGGGCGAGGCCTATATCAAAGACGATAAGTTCAAGCTCGAAATGGAAGCGATGGATGTCTGGTTCGACGGCAAAACACAATGGGTGTATATTAAAGAAGTGAACGAGGTAAACATCAGCCAGCCTACCGATCAAGAGGTCGCTTCCATCAGCCCGATGGCCCTCTTGAGCATGTACAAGAGCGGGTACACGCTCCGGGAACCGGTATCCGACACGGTAAACGGTAAAAATGCCTACCGGATCGAAATGGTCCCCGACAGCACGCCGCGTGACTTTCAATCCATCGGGGTGTCTATCGACAAAACATCCCATCAACTGTTGCAGGTGGTACTCACGTTTAATAACGGTCAAAAAACGCGCATCGATATAACCAAGTACAACGCCAATTACAAGTTCCTCGACAACGAATTCACGTTCGACAGCAACGCTTACCCGGGGGTAGAAATCGTGGATTTGAGGTAATCAATTAATTCCATTTACCGCGAATAGATAATGGCGATACCGGTTTCGCTTTCGGGAAAATAGTTGTATCTTTGGTCT
>JBBACU010000110.1:0-6877 GCA_041656815.1 Proteiniphilum sp. | reverse complement strand
TCCTAGCACGCCCAAAAGCGTAACCATGAGTAGTATTCCAAATATATTGTATTTTTTGTTCATTGTCTTTTACTGTTTAGAAAGTTAAATTTACACCCAGTGTATAGATCATGGGAAGCGGGTAGGTACCACCATCGATCCCGAACGAGAGGGCAGAACCGCCAATTTCAGGGGTGTAGCCCGTGTTGCGGGTCCATGTCTTGAGGTTTTGCACGTTGGCGTATATCCTCAATGAGTTGAGATGTACCGCGTTAAGCCAGTTCGTGTTGAAGGTGTAACCCAATTGCACGTTCCGGATCCTGAAAAAGCTGCCATCTTCAATAAAATAGTTCGAGTTGATGAGGTTAATAGAACGAGACGGGTTGAGGATTGGCTCCCAGTTAGAAGTGCCCTCCCCGTTCCATCGATTCACCCGTTGTTCCAAGTAGTTCAGTTGAGCGAAGGTGGGGTCATCCCATGTGCGATAGATCTCGTTGCCGTACACTCCCATCATATCTATTCCCAAGTCGAAGTTCTTATAGCCAAAGTTGAGGTTGAACCCGTAGGTGAAATCGGGAGTAGGATTACCGATCATGGTCCGGTCGTCTTGGGTGATTTGCCCATCGCCATTCACATCCTCGAATTTCAGGTCACCCGGTGCCACGCTCCCCACGCTATTGGGGTAATAGGTCTTCACATCTTCCCTGTTTTGATAAACACCCGCTACCTTGTATCCGAAGAAATGTCCCACGGGATATCCTTCCATCGTACGGGAAATTCCATTGGCGGCAAAGATCGCGTCTTCGGGGCCGCGGCCGAGCGATATCACTTTGTTATTGATGGTGGTGAGGTTGGCTGAAACCGAATATTGAAATCCATTGGCCCCAATCTGGTCGTTCCAAGTGGCTGATACCTCCACACCATGGTTCCGGATCTCACCCAAATTCTCGAGCGCGTTCTTGGCTCCCGAGAAGCCGGACAGTAATACGATAATATCCTTCGTGTTTTTATTGTAATATACCGGTTCTAACCGCAATCGGTTATTCAGCAAGTTGATCTCGAGGCCCGCCTCCCACGCGTAGGTTTTTTCCCAAGAGAGGTCTTGTGGTAAATAATTGATGGAGTAGCCGGTAATGATGTTGTCGCCAAAGACCGCGCTCCCGACACTTTCGAGCCGGGGGTAGGTTGGATAGTTAAATCCCCCGGTGTTCTGACTTCCCAGCACACCCCATGATCCTTTTAACTTCAAGTAGTCTACGATCGATTGATCTTTCATGAACTCTTCCTCAGAGGCTACCCATCCGGCACCAAAAGAGTAGAAATTATCCCACGTGTTGCCCACGGAACGAAAGACCGAGGCACCGTCACGCCGATAGGAGGCATTCAAGAGGTACCTGTTTTCATAGTTATAAAGGGCTCGCAATAGGTACGACATGGTAAAACGTTTGTATTGGCTACTGCTGTTGGAAGTGGACTTATCGCCAATCGCGGAGATCCACCACTTGTCAATATCATTGTTCGGGATGGAGAAGATGATATCTTCGATGTTTTGACTCCGTGATCCCCCTAAAACGGAATACTCCGTGAAATTGGTAGTTAAACCCGCGGTAGCTGTCAGGTTATGTCCCCCGAAACTGTTGTCGTAGGTTAAGATGTAATCTCCTTGTGCCACGGTTTGGGTCGATTTTGACTGGGAAATCGATTCACTGGTAGTCAAATCCTCGGCCCCTCCCACGTCGGGGTTATAAACAGTTATGATGGGACTGAAGGCCCTGTTTTCCCCCACCGCGTAATCGAGTGATAAAGTAGTTTTGAAACTGAAATTCTCGAAGAAATCAAGCTCACCGTATATATTTCCTGCTGCCCGGTGGTTGATGCCCAGGTTATGGTTTGCCCGGGTGACCACATCAATCAGCGGGTTCCATACTTGCGCCCGTTGAAAATCGGGTAAGGTATGCAACAAGATGCCGTCGGGTCCGTAGATAGGAGCGATAGGTGCAGCCCGAAGAGCCGCGCTCACTCCTTTCGCGTCGGATGGTTTTGTACGAGATGCGTTTACTTGGTAACCAAAACGCAACGCTTCACTCACGTTGTAGTCGCTACTCAGGTTGAGCGTTAAGCGAGAATATTTCTCATGAATGATGCTTCCTTCTTCAGAGGTGTATCCCACCCCCAAGTAAAAGCGACTCTTCTCGCCTGAACCGGTGATGCTAATGTTGTTGTTGGTCAAGAACCCTCTTTGGAAAATAGCATCTTGCCAATCGGTATCGGCATCCCAGTCGCTATAATCAAAGCTACCTACTCCTTGATTCACCCGCTGTTCATCGTACAGCTCCCTAAATTGGGCCGCATTGGTCATCGGCATCCGGTGGGTAACCTCTTTATACCCGATGGAGCTGTTGACGTTGACGATGGTCTGGCCTCTTCTTGCTCGTTTGGTATTGACGATAATTACCCCATTGGCCCCCCTCACGCCGAAGATAGCAAGCGAGGAGGGGTCTTTCAAGATTTCCATCGATTCGATATCTGCCGGGTTAAGGTAGTTGATATTATCCGAGAAGAGGCCATCTACCACGTAAAGCGGACTATACCCGTTGATCGAGTTGGTTCCCCGGATCCTGATTTCTGGATCTTGTCCTGCCCGGCCTGTGTTGACAATGTGTACTCCCGCCACTTTCCCCTGTATAGAAGCGAGGATGTTGGTGGAGGGAAGGTTGGCAATTTCATCCGCGTCGATGCTTACTATTGATCCGGTAAGGTCTCGTTTCCTTGCCGTACCGTAACCGATCACGACCACCTCTTCCAATGCTTGCACATCCTCGGAAAGGGTGACGTTGATGGTGGCTCTTCCATTCACAGGCTCCTCCACGGTGTTCATGCCGATATAGCTGAACACCAGCGTGGCATCCGCGGGGACATCGGAAAGGGTGTAGTCCCCGTCAATACCGGTTACGGTACCGTGTGAGGTTCCTTTTACTAAAATGCTGACCCCGATGGCGGGATCGCCGGTTGATTCCTCCGTGACCGTTCCTGAAACGGTAACCTGCCCTTGTGCCCATAGCGAGAAAGAGCCGAGGAAAACGATGAGTAGTAAGATAGTTTTTAACTTCATGGATTTTTCATTTTTTAATGTTCTTTGAAATAGACTACTTTTGGGCAACGACACATATCATTTGATGTTACGAAAACATTCAAGCCGGATTGACTTTCGCTCGTTGCTTAACGAAAATAATTCCTTAATTAGCTTGCATGGCAAAATAAGCCTGCTCCTATCTTTAAACAAAAAAGCAAGCCCCTTTGATTATACGTTATGTTTTATAACATATCTTCAAAGTGTCCTTTTTTACTACGTTGGAGATATTCAGTAGCCTGTTAATGAAGTGTTTGTGTTTTGGTGGCCGGACGATGACGCGGGGGTGAGTTATTTGAACCCGATCATGAAATCCACCAAGTTGTCGTTTTCGGATAACTCGAGTTTTTTCCGTAACCGGTACCGGGCGGTTTCTACCCCCCGCACGGAGAGGTTCAGCATCTCGGCGATTTCTTTGGTGGTATAGTTTAATCGAAGCAACGAGCAAAGTTTAAGGTCGGTAGGAGTGAGCGAGGGGTATTGTTTTTTTAACTCGCGAAAAAAGTTCTCGTGAATGAGGTCGAAATTTTCTTGAAAGCGGATCCATTCATCTTCGTCGGTGATATTGTTCGCGATTTGGGATAATAACAGGTTCCCCTCTGTGCGGTTGATTTTACCGTTCAGGATATGAGACTGGATGGTCGACCGGAGGTTCTTCAAAAATTCGGAGTGGTTGATGATCATCATGGAAGCACTCGCCAACTGTTTTCCCTTATGGACGAGATCCGCTTCCAGCCGCTCGTTTTTCAAGGCGGTGATCTCTTTTTCCTGCCGGTCGATTTGAGCGAGGCGCTTGTTCTCTTGCTCCGCGAACAGTTTGTTTTTCTTCTCCACAATCCGGCGAATGTGATTTTTTATAAAAAGTCCCCCGATCAGCAATACCAAGAGAGAGTAGGAGAGGTAAGCCCACCATGTTTCGTACCACGGGTTCTTGATGCGGAAAGAGTAGTGGGCATCCGATAGTTCATTTCCGGAGCTATCCAACACCCGGGCCTTCAAGGTATATTCTCCTGCCGGCATATTTTGGTACGCGATCGAAAGATTCTCGTTGGCACCCATCCAGCGAGTGTCGTATCCTTCCAGCAAGCATTCCACGTGAAATGTTTTTTTTGAAAACTCGGGGTAAACAAAAGAGAAGACAAGGTTATTCCTTTGATAAGGCAGTACTCCCTTCTTTCCTGTCTCAAGATAGAGAATACTGTCGTTCTTTCTGCTGTACGTCTTGATGGAAGAGATAGACAGGAAACTGCCGGGCGATGATCGCCCTTCCCAGAAAGTGTATTTTCCGATGCCGCCATTCAAGCCAAAAAAGGAGGCGTCTTCGGAGATCACGTACACGTTGCCCCGGCTCTCGTTAGGCGGGTTGTTCAAGATACTATAGGGAACTCGGTCGACCGCGGTGTACCTGTTATCGTCGGTATACGCGACCAGCACGTATTCCGCGTCGCGAATAAACCAAAACAGGTGGTCGTTCACCGGGACGATGCGGTGCGTGTCGCCGAAGCCGGGAAGGGCGCTGTTCAATAAATCAAAAGGAACAATCTCCTGCTCGATATCATCATGGATGTAGAACCGGTTGCCGTCGGAAAGAATAATTCTTCCTCTCAGCTTCATAACCTTAATCGGGTGTGAACCCGATGTCTCCATGCTGTCGAGCGAGAGATGGTATTCCGCTTCCGTTACTCTTCGTAACTCGCTGTCTAACCGTAAGCGAAAAACCCCCTTGTACATGTGCCCCGCCCAAATATTGCCGGTAGGATCTATCTCGATGTTTTTGATCAAGTCCGAGAACCCTTCCACGCGGTGGCTGAACCGCCACTCTCCCAAGTCGTCCTGGGTATACAGGTGGAGTGACGTGTAGGACGATCCCAGAAGGATGTTTTGCCCGTTGATGACTCCCTCTTTCATGTCCATGCCGCCCGTTATGGCTCCCTCCACGGCCACTTCCTCGTTGTTCTTCAAGAGGGAGGTACCTTGGTTATGCCCGACAAACACTTGGTCGCCGAACTGCTTTATGAACCATGTCTGGATATCGAATCCCGGAACCCGGGAGAATGTCTCTCCCGCCGTAGTATGGCTGTAGACACCCTGATTGGTTGCCAAGTATAAGGTGTTATCCTGAACCAGGATATCTTCCACCAAGCCAATCTGGACATCGGAGGGCTCGAGGAAGGAGAGGGGTGAGCGCACCCGGATATTGGAGATGCCGTTATCGAGCGCCGCCCAGATATTTTGTTCCCGATCGAGATGTAATGCTAAGACGGTGTTGTTGTTTAGCCCGTTGCTTCTTTTCACGTGCCACATGTTCTCTCCCCGCATATCCATGGCGTACAAGCCGCTGTTCAACGTGCCGAAGATATAGGTGTCGCCCGTGAACAGGGCCCGGTTCACGATGCCCTGACGCAACTCCTCATCAAGGGGCACTCGCCAACGCGTCAACGAGGAATTCTCTTCGGAATAGAGGAAGAGGCCGCTTTTCGAGGTTACCAACATGTGATTGTCACCGTGGGGCAGCACCGCCACCACGTTGTCGTCATTCAATTGCTCCCGGGTTAACAGCGGGTGAAAATCACTTCCATCGAAACGATAAAAGTTGCTATTTATTAGTTGGGCGTACATCTTGCCGCCAACAGGGAAGAAATACAATACCCCGGGATAAGGCTTAATGGTATGTATCGCCGAGCCGTTGTACTCGAAAATTGCCGAGAAAGACTGGAAGTAGATGCTCCCTTGAAACGGGTAGATGGTCCATACCTCGTCGTTGTGAAACGTGTAATCGGTCGCGAGGCTCTTTAACGAATGATAGACAAGCCGGTTAGCCGGGTCACGCTCGAAATAGCCGAACTCTTCGAAGGAACCCACGTAAACCCGTTCGGGCGTACGGTTCTTATCGATAAAGATTGATTTTACAGAGAGTTTGTTAGGAAGGGTATGGAGTTGCCAGTTGGTTCCGTCGAAGCTAAGCAGGCCGTTGTCATTGCCGAAATAGACCATCCCGTCCCTGCCCTGCGCGATAGCCCAGTTCTGGTTGCTTGCCTTGTAGTGGTTGGTCGTGTAGTTGTAGACAGGCGGTATAAACGGAATATCTCCTAAGTCGGCATACGAGGAGAGTACCGCTCGGGTCGCGGCAATAATGAAAATGAAGAACCGTTTTTTACACGTTGGCATACGAGGCTATTTCCTCTCTAATAGATTGTTAATCTCTTTCTCGCTCAGCACTTTCACGTTGGTGAAAAGGAATTTCGTGTCGAGGAAGTTGCCGTACTGGTTGCATTCCCGGACCGCGGCATCGAGGCACGTCTTCGCGTCTTTATCGAAGGCAAAGAGCATCTGAATAGTGAAATAGTTTGCCTTGATCTCGAGTTTCTCGATGATCACGTCGGCCTTCTCCAGCTGAAACCTGAACTCTCTTTCCACGATCTCTTTCTGGAGGTCGGTAAACGGTTGCCGGTCGGTGGTGGTGAAGAGAGAGAAGAAACGGAGCTTTTTGTCCTGTCCTCCCAGTCCTGAAGAGATATAGACCTGCTGTTGACCCGACAGGTCGGAGCTCAGCACGATGCGGCTGCTTACCAAGGCCATGGACGACCAGTGGGTAAGTTCCGGCTCGAGCGGGCTGCTGTGATACGTTTCGATGGAGCGGTACGCTCCCACGTCGGGGATGGATGCCAAGAGGATTAGGCTGCGTTTCTTCCGCGACACGGGGGCATCGGGGGAGAATAGCACGGCTACCTCCTCGTCGCGAACGAAGGGGTTGTTTTCTCCGCGCAG
>JBBACU010000109.1:0-6884 GCA_041656815.1 Proteiniphilum sp. | reverse complement strand
GTTCGAGTCCCGTCCATACCGCAAAGATTATTAAGCACTTATCGATTGTTTTCGGTAGGTGCTTTTTCTGTATGTCCTACTAAGGATTTTCTTTGGATGGAGAGATTTATTGCTCCTACCTATTAGTTTCTTCGGTAGTAATCTTGATTGAGCTGGCCTTACACTAACCGTGTTTTCAGAATAGATTCTTCGGGTTAATCTTCAAAAACTCATTATAAGGAATGCCTCCTGTGCCGACAAGTAATACTTTCTCGGGATGAAACTTTTCTGCAAAAATACTTATTCCTGCATTTTCGGCTCTCATTCCACTTTTCACTTCAAGACCAATTATATTATCACCTTTTTCTAGGACGAAGTCAACCGCGTGATTGGCCTCACGCCAATAATAGATATTATATCTTTCAGAAAGAGAGTGATTGAGCAAGTGCGCTCCAACAGAAGATTCAACTAGTCGTCCCCATGATTTCGGGTTAATGATTGCTTTTTCATACGTATCGTTACTTTGAGAGGTAATCAAAGCGTTGTTATATACTTGGAATTTGGGACTTGATCCTCGCTTACGAATTATATCTCCGGCATACTTGTCTAAACCGCCTAATAATCCACAATCCGATAGCAGCTTCAGGTAATTCGCTAATGTTGTTGTATTACCTGCATCTTGAAGTTGTCCCAGTATCTTCGTGTATGAGAGAACTTGACCGGAATAGAGGAAACCTAACTCGAACAACCTTTTCAGTAAAGCCGGCTTATCAACGCGCGTTAGTATCTTAAAACCAGACTATTGCCGCACTCGGCAAAACGAATAAATATGGACGTTCAAACCTGAAAAAATTACTCAATATAGTGAGCAAATTTACTCAATGTTTTGTTCATGTAGCAATACTTCTCTAAAATGTTCAAACTTACACGATCGGGGTGATATCATGATTTATGATAATAAAATTTATCTTTACGAGTGATAGTATGTATATTTGCGCGTAGCAGTTTACGCGGAGGCCTATCTTCGGAACAAGTTGGTGAACGTGCGGGAATCTCACGGAACAGGTTGATTAAAATCGAGCAAGGCGACGAAAGCGCAAAAACTTAAGATAGTTAAGCGGGGTGTACCATTTTTAGAGTTATTGAAAAAGTGAATTTAATGCATAACAAAGAAGAGCTACAAAAATACATCGAGAAACGAATACGAGAAACGGGTATTGGCACTCCCACCATCGAAGATCTTAACCGGTTTGTCGGTGAATGGATGCAAATCGAAAATAATCGGCCGTTAGCACATTTCGAAGGATATTCTCCTACGGAAATGCACTATATCCTGCATGATTTGTTCGGGAAGAACTGCCCTGTTCAACTCGCGGACTTCAACGATGAGGATTGTGATTCTGTGTCCCTATTCCGACAGGTTAAAAAATTGCTGGAAATGATCGAGAAGGAAGAGAACCTTAAATTAACACAAATCGGGAACCTTCCACCACGTATCGTGAAGGAAGTGTATTTGGAGGGAGCCTCCGAGCCTCATATACAGAGTGGCATCATTAAATTGCGTAGGGAGAAAGATTCTGTCTCTGTCCAAATGGCAAGAATAGCTGTAGAATTGATGAGGGTAGTCAAGAAACGTAACAATATTCTTTCTTTGACGAAGAAAGGAAAAGAATTAATGAAGAGTGACAGCCTGTTGTTGTCGACCATGTTAACCACGATGTTCACCATATACAATCCCGCCTATTTTGATTCCTATTCTTCTGAAAATATTGGAGTGGTTGGTCTCGGTTTTAATCTTGTGCTATTGCATAAATACGGGAAGAAAGCCCAAAGAGATACATTCTATTCCGACAAATACTTTCGGGCATTCCCCTCGTTGGTTGAAGAGGTTATCGAACGGTATAGACCGCGAGAAGCGACGGCCGCACATTGCTACATACGGAGGGTGTTCGACGTGTTGTTTTATCACCTTGGACTTGTTACGATAGACGAGAGTGACAGGTTCACACCAAATCATACAAAATTAATTCGTCGGACTCCTCTTTTCGATACGCTATTTACTATTAAGAATCCCCGGTAAATAATATACCCGAGTTTCGCGAGTAAACTCGAAATACATGCACCTACAACTGCAACCATACGTCATATAAAACATGAGCAATATACCATCACTCTATGAACAAGATAATCGATTTACAAGAAACACGCCCCAATTTTTGGAAGGCCCAATATCGCGGGAACTATGGTATTTACACCATAAAAATAGAAACCTACGGGAAAGATGTCCGGAACTTTTCCTGTTCCTGCCCCAGTGATTATTATCCTTGCAAGCATATCCCGATTGTTCTGGAATCCATTAATGAACGTATTGCCCGGAGTAAGACTGGCCCCGAAACAGGTGTTTTCGAGAATCTGGTTCGGGGAATGTCCTTAAATGATTTACAGGAACTCGCTATCCGTCTTGGATTGCACAATCCTACCTTCCGACAGGCTGTTTTACTGGAATTTACTCCCCAACAGGAACACCCCGGGAATATTAATTTTTCTGAAATAATACGTTCTGCCTTGAAGGATATCGACTTTGATGCTGACGATATATACGATTATCATTACGACGGTTTCGAGATTGATATTCTGGATCAATGGCTTGCAAAGGCAAGAGAATATATTGAACAAGGCAATGGGACGGAAGCAGTCTTGATTGCAAAAGCCTGCCTCGAAGAGTATGCCGAATGGACGAGGAAAATCGATGTCGATTTGGATGGGTATGTTAGCGACGATTATTTATACGAGCCTTTCGGTATTCTTGAAAAAGCGTATAAAGCGGGTGAGTTGACGGCGGAAGAGTTATTGGCGTATTGCAAAAAGGAAGTAGAAAAGTACAAGTATGATAGGGTTACCCAAGACCTGTTTAACGGGTTGATAATGAATGTCACAAGAGACACCGATCCTGAAGCGTATATTGCCATGCAAGATAAACGGTTTGCCGGTCTTTCGGATAAAAGCTCCTATGAAGCGAAACAAATTCTGGAGCGGAAAATCGACTTTTATAAGCAGCGAGGAGATGCTCAAACCGCGCATGGGGTAATTGAAGAAAACTTGCAAATTGAAGATTTTCGTCAAATTATTGTCAAAGAGATGATTGCTGACAATAGATACAAGGAGGCAAAAAGATTAATAAACGAGTTTATCCAAAATAAGGAAAATCACCATCGGTTTAACGGGTTTAACGCTCGTTGGGATGAATATCTATTGGAAATAGCCAAGAAAGAGAATAACACGAAAGAGGTGCGGAAAATATCCCGCAAGTTTATTGATAATGACTTTCGCCTTGAATATTACCGGGTCTATAAATCAACCTTTTCAAAAGAAGAGTGGGCCGTGGAAATCGAAAAACTGATAAACCATTACCAGAAAAAACGCGATTGGTTTATCGCGAGTGTAGCCGATATCCACGTGGAGGAAAAACAGGCAGCACGTTTATTGGCATACCTGAGGAGATACCTCCGTATTGAGGTTTTAGAGAGATATCACGAACATGTATCTGATGAATTTCCCATGGAGACTTTAGCCCTTTTCAAGCAAGCGATTGATAATTACATGAATAATACCGGACGGGATATATACGAGAACACCGTAAGATATTTCACGATTATGCTTAAAATAGAGGGAGGGGAACCCGTTGTAAAGCAGATGATTGATGATTATTTAACGCGATACAAAACCCGGAGATCCATGATTGAGATATTTGCACGGTTCAGTCAATCACGACTGTAAAAGGTTATATATAATTGAACTCTCACGAGTGTTTTATAGATAGATAAATATAATATTATAGCGATTTAGTGGATGCTCGGCCAATGCAATAGGCTTAATCTTACGATCACGTCGAGCACTTTTGTTTCCATCTTTTCCATAATGTTTATTTTGCTCGTTTATAAAATCTCGACTTTTTTATCTAAGTTTGCTGACGGAGCATAATCGAGTAATTTCGAGCCGGAAAGCTATGACCATTCCAAATTGATTGATGAATACATTTGCTAACATAAAAGAGTTGCTCAGGACGTTGTCGAGGGAGCAGGCACTGTTATCAGAAATGTTCGAGAAGCGGAAAACGTTCTCTTACAAGTACGATTACGCGTTAGAGATGGTGGAGGGGGACGAGAGCAGGATTAATTTCCTCATCGAACGGGGAGTGATACGTGAAAACGGGAATTGGTTGGAGCTGGATGATCAGTTCTTGCAGTTTTTCGAACAGGTGTTGGAAGTGAACGAGGAGATCAACATCTCGTTAATCGACTCCAATATCCAGTATCTAACGGACCACATCAATTACTACTTGAAAGAGAATAGCGAGCACCGGAAATACAATTACCTGCGAACCATCAAGAGCTCGTTGCGGAAAATGGGGATGATCACCCTCCGGAATATTGTCGATTTAAAGAGAAACATCGATAATACGTTCAAAAACGAGCCTAACTACAAAATCAAGAAGGCCAAACTCGAATCACTTGACAAGAAACGCGACGATATATCATCGTTTATCGAGCGGATAGAACGCCTGCTGAACGAGGAAGAAATGACCTTCTTTAAAATAGCACTCGATGACGAGTTGATACAGATTATTCATTTGCTGAGGGTGCAGTTGAATGAATGCAGGCATAATATGATTGCCGCACAGAAACAGATCATCGAATATCTCAACCAGATCCAGCATCAAAGCCACGTGGTGGAGAAAGTGCGCCAGCTGAAGTACCTGAAGGATCAGTTCACGATTCGCAACGATACCAATATCGACCAGCGGTTGGCCACGGATAAACACCTGATCTTCGAGAAGAGAGCATTTTACCCGCTCAAACTGTCGTTGGAGTTTTTAAGTAGCGATGAATCGCTTGACACGATTCGTAAAGTCGATCAAAAACGGGTATCGACCGTGAGAATCAAAAATCCGATTGCTTCTGCTCTCCCGCTCGAACTCCTGAATGAAGAGGTGCAAACGGAGGTGCAAATCAACCTGGAGGAAGTCCGGAACGGCTTTGTCGCTTCAGGAAACGACCTCTTCAATTTCGTGTTGGGTTACCCGTACGAAAAAGAGCTCTCGTTTGACGAACAGGTGACTGTCTTCTGCCAGTTGATCTCGTTGTACGAGAACGAATTTAAATTTACCGATGCATTCGATGTCTTTAACGAGGTGGAGTACACGATTGTACTACCTAAATAAAACGCTATGAAACGAGCATAATAATCATTATAACGCAAGATATGATTAAAGCGAGTTCCATACGATACATTTGAACTATTTGCGTTAAACCAAACGAGCAGAAGATAAGCTTGCTTATATTATGCCGTGGTGAGCAAATATCTAACTTTAGTGAAATAAATAGTTTTAATCGTATGAATATTCCTAAACAGGGGGCGACACCCAAGCAGACCGCGCAACTATTTGAAGTGTTGAGCAAAGGCCAATTCATCTGTTCAAATGCCTCGGACGACGATACGAGGAAGCTCTTTGACGTGCTTGACGATGAAGGGAATTTTGAAGTACTATACGATTATTTTCGACAAATAAACTTCACGCTTGAAAAAGGGGATGGCTATTATTATTTTTCAAGGGTGGAGAACAGGGCCGACCTGGAACGTAAGATAGAACAGGCCTTCAAGTGGATTGACGTACTTGATTTTTTTAAAACATTCGACCATTCATTTGGTTCCGGATTCCGCTTCGTGCCCTCGGATATACTGGTACAGTTGAACGTGAATGCCGAGCTGAAAACAAAGATCGAAGCCCTCAAAAGATATACTCCTAACAGGACAAAACATTCCGATGTGCTCTCGAAAATTATTAATGACATGCGGGGCGATCGTTTTTTTGAACTGGAGAATGAGATTTCGGAGCAGTATAAAGTGCTCTCTTCTTTCAAGTACTTGGAAGATTTGGTGTTGGCAATTCAAATAACGGATGAGGCGAAAAATGAGATACCTGAATAAAATCATATTTATTGAAAGCGCGAATACTCGTTATGCCGAGATCAAGTTAGACGGGAATGTTCACTTGATCGGTACGCAGGGGGTAGGGAAGAGCACTTTATTGCGCGCGTTGTTGTTCTTTTATAACGCCAACCAACAGAAATTGGGCATCCCGATAGAGAAAAAACGCTTTGTTGAATTCTATTACCCGTACCAGAATTCGTTTATCGTTTACGAGGTAATGCACGAAAACGGGGCATTTTCAGTTATGACCTACAAGTCGCGGGGACGGGTGGTCTTTCGTTTCTTTAATTCCGAGTACAAGCAAGCCTACTTTATTAATCAATCCGATGGACGTATTGCCGAATCATGGGATGTGGTACGCGATAACCTGGGGCGACACGGGGTGAAATATACCCGGCTGGTGGATCGCTACGAAGAGTACCGTGATGTTATCTACGGGAATAATAAAGGGCTTGGAAGCGAATTTCGAAAATACGCGTTGCTCGTGAGCAAGCAGTACCAGAATATACCGAGGGCCATTCAACACGTGTTCTTGAACTATAAGGTAGAGAGCGATTTTATAAAAGACACCATCATAAAGTCGCTCGACGACGAGGAGATTCCCATCGACCTGTCGAATTATACCCTTCACCTAAAGGATTTTGAAATCCAGCTGAACGATATAAAACTTTGGACGGAACAGCCCGTTAAAGGTGAAAACAAGATTCGGAAGCTTGCCGGTAAAATAGTGGAGACAAATTCTCATGTCCGTTTCTCCGAGCAAGATTTCAGCCGCTTAGCCATAGAGCTAACGAGCAGGCTAAGTGAAAATGAGCAGCGACTAACTAAGTTATCCGTGAGGCGGGATAAAGAGGAGGAAAAAGAAGAAGCCCTCCTCGAGAGGCAGAAGAAGTCCCAAAAATATTACGACGACC
>JBBACU010000108.1:0-6944 GCA_041656815.1 Proteiniphilum sp. | reverse complement strand
TGCCCGAACCGGGCGCCCCCACCATAAGCAGGTTGTGCCCACCGGCCGCGGCCACTTCCAAGGCGCGTCTCACGTTCTCCTGTCCCCTCACCTCCGAGAAATCAAATTCGAAAGCGGGCCTGGCCCGCGCGAATTCCCGGGCAATATTCACCTTCTCCGGCCGGAGATCGCCCTCCTCGTTAAAAAAGGCGACTACCTCTCGGATCGTATGCACGCCATACACTTCCAGCTCTTTCACCACCGCCGCCTCTTTCGCGTTCTCGGCGGGCAACAGGAACCCTTTGAATCCACTCTCTTTTGCCATCAGGGCCATGGATAACGCCCCTTTGAGCGGAAGGATGCTCCCGTCAAGCGACAATTCACCCATCAGCAGGTAACGATCCAACCGGTCCGGCTTAAGGGAACCCGAGGCAGAGAGAATCCCCACTGCCAACGGCAAATCGTAAGCCGACCCCTCTTTCCGGATGTCGGCGGGAGACATGTTAATCACGACTTGTTGGCGGGGAAATTTCAACCCGTTCACCTGGAGCGCCGAGACGATTCGTTCGTGGCTCTCCTTCACGGCTGTGTCCGGCAATCCCACCAGCAGGAACCGGATGCCCCTGGAGCAGTTTACTTCAATGGTAATTAGTTTCGCTTCTATTCCCTGCACAGCTGCTCCAAATACTTTGACCAGCATCTGTTTCAGTTTTTTTACTCTATATCGGTTGTTGTCTTTTTCTCGGAAGATTTTTTTATTTCATCCACGATCCCTTGCGCGGCGATATTTCTTACTTGGATGATCCGGTCGGGAGACACCAAGATATTGAACGGCACGTACTGCACGTTAAAATTATCCGCGATGTCGGAACCCCAGCTCTGCTCTTCCGCCACCACGTGCCAAGGGATGGAGTCGCTCTCCACGTACCGCACGGGATGATTGTCGGTATCGATATACACGGTCACGAACTCCACGCTATCCCCGCTCAGTTTCTCGTACGTGTTCTTTAGCAGGTCCACGTTCTCGCGTGACTCCACACCCGCAGTGGAGATAAAGGACAATACCAAGTATTTCCCTTGAAAATCCGTTGAAGTGATCGTGTTACCCGTTGTGTCGGACAACCGGAAATAAGGCACCGTGGCCCCCTCGGCCGAACGGTTTAATTTTTCGGAATAAGCTGACAGCCTGCCTGCCATCTCCGTTTTCGCGACATCCCCCTCCAAGTATCCCAACACTCTTTCCAGCGCGGCCGGGTTATCGCTATTCGTGAAAAAATCACCAATAAGAATCAGGCTGGAAAGCTTCGCGGGATTCTCTCTAATAAACTCCTCCGCCTTTAAAGTCAGCTCGTGGTTGAGGACATTTAACTTCCCGATCTCTTCGTGCCGATTAATCGCGCTGTTTAACAGGGTGTCAACGTTGGCTGCTTCCTGCTGGCTGATAAGAAGCCGCGCGCGCTGCTTAAGCAACTCTTCGTTGGTTATCTTGAAAGAAGTAAGGTCGTTATTGATATCATTTCCATTAATCCGTATCAAGTCAGGGAACCGGGCATCGCCCTTCACCGTCAGTTTTTGGTCCTTGTCCGCGAAGACCACCGCCGTGCTCTCGTAGTTATTCAGGTAGAGGGAAAAGGTAGTCAACGTGTCTACTTGAGCCCGGTAGGTGAACCTACCTCTCTGATCCACGGGGATGGTATCGATCGCGAGTGTATCGGCCGACAGGTGAGAGGCCAAGATATACGGGACTTCCAGATTCGAAATTTCTCCCCTTATCAGGCTTCCCTCGTCACTGCATGCCGCGACCATGCACAACGTGCAACACGATACCATTATAATTATATATTTTGTCATAACCTGTAAACTTTTTCCAGCCTTGCAGTGATGCCATCCCTCGCTGGCTTTCCGGGGCACTCGGACATCCCATTAATCCTGCAAGAATCAACAAAGATATTCTATTTTTTTAAATATTCAATGATTTTCACATTTATTTATTTGATTTTTATTTTCAATAAAGTTAGACTATTCTTCGCCATGGCATAGCTCAAGCAAGCTTGGCTTTGCTCATTTGGATAAATAACTCTCGCTCGGCAATGTTCAAGCGAGCTTGACATTGCACTTGCTTATTCGTTATTTTGGCTTAACAGAATAGTTCATTTCTTCGCACCAAAATTCAAAATAAATTGGTTAGCTTTGCACGATAACGCCTGACTATATGTTTTTCTCCATCGTAATCCCCGTCTACAACCGTCCCGATGAAGTGGACGAGTTACTTTTGAGCCTTCACGAACAGACCCACGAGCATTTCGAGGTGATCGTGGTGGAAGACGGCTCTTCACGCGGAAGCAAGGATGTGGTGAAGAAGCACCGCGGGGAGCTTTCGATCACTTACCACGAGAAAGCCAATACCGGTCCGGGATTATCCCGCAACGCGGGGGCTCTCTTGGCCAAGCATGACTACCTCATCTTTTTTGACTCCGACTGCATCATTCCACCCACGTACTTGGAGAGTGTCAATCGTTTCGTGACGAGCCGGCGGGTGGAGCTTTTTGGCGGTCCCGATGCCGCGATGGACACCTTTTCCACGGTTCAAAAGGCGATCAACTACTCGATGACCTCTTTTTTCACTACCGGGGGGATCCGGGGCAGGAAGCGCTCGATGGACGCGTTTCTTCCCCGGGGGTTCAACATGGGCGTCTCGAAGGAGGCGTTTGAAGCGGTAGGCGGTTACCGCGCGATGCGTTTCGGGGAGGACATCGATTTAAGCCTGCGTTTAATAGGCGCCGGGTACCGGTCGGCACTGATCCCGGAGGCGCGCGTCTACCACAAGCGGCGTACTACCTACCGGCAGTTTTTCAAGCAGGTCTATAACTCCGGCATTGCCCGGGTGAACCTCCACATTTTGCATCCCGGGTCGATGAAGCCGGTACACGTGCTCCCGGCTCTCTTCACGGTTGGCATGGGCGCTATTCTCGTGGCGGCGCCTTTCTTTCCTATGCTTTTACTGGTTCCCGCGGCCTACTCGCTGCTCCTGTTTTTAGACTCGCTGTCTAAAAACAGGTCCGTCAAGGTAGCCCTGCATAGCATCGCCTCATCGTGGATACAGTTAGCAGGATATGGCTCCGGCTTTTTAGCGGCTGCCTGGAAACGGCTGGTTCTCCGGGAAGGAGAGTTCAAGGCATTCGAGAAAAAGTTTTACGATTAGCCAGCGGACCAATGTCCGGTTCATCCCCGTGGAAGATTTTCCCCCTTTCCTACTTACATCTTCTCGCCGTATGCCAAGTCGCCCGCGTCACCAATTCCCGGTACAATGTAGGATGACTCATCCAAGTGGGGGTCGATCACGCCGGCCCAGATGGTGGTGTTAGCAGCCGGAAAATTTTGTTGGCAATATTCGATGGCCTGTTGGCTCGCGATGATGGTAGCAATATGGATGTGAGCCGGTGTTCCTTTTGTAAGGAGCGCCCGGTAGGTTAGCTCCATGCTGGAGCCGGTTGCAAGCATCGGATCGGTCAGTATCAACGTTTTTCCCTCGATGGAAGGAGATGCAATATACTCGATATGGATGTCGAACGACTGGTGCCCGGTCTCCCTGTACTTCCGGTAGGCCGAGACGAACGCGCTCCCTGCCCCGTCGAAATAGTTCAGCATCCCGTGGTGAAAAGGGAGGCCCGCTCGCAGGATGGTGGCGATCACGATCTCCTCGGCCGGTATGCTCACCTCGGCCACGTCGAGGGGTGTGGTCACCTCTATTATTTTATAAGCCAGTGTTTTGCTTATTTCATACGCCATGATTTCACCGAGTCTCTCCACATTCCTCCGGAACCGGAGGCGGTCGCCCTGGATGGTCACATCCCTTATTTCACGGATATAAGAATTAAGCAACGAGTTTTTTTCCGAAAAATTGTACAGTTCCATGCGTCGACAATTAAGTTTTCCACCCTGCCATACCGTGCTTCCCGCGTATTGCCGGTGTAAAACGAGTTATCTATTTTCGGAAAACAAAGGTACTCTTTTTCTCTATTCTCCTGAACTTTTCATTCTATTTTTTGTTCAAAAGGATGGTTTTGGAAGCAAAAAGCGGAGAATTAAAGAAATTTTTCTTTAATCCTTTCACAAGTATCAGTTATTTGATTATTTTTGCGCTCACAGTTTCAGGTTATCGCGAATAGTGATTACGCATTCAAATAAATAAACCCAAATTTTTTCAAGATGGTAAATTTAGATTTAAGCAAGTATGGCATCGTGGGCGACTTCGAGATCGTTCACAACCCTTCCTACGAAACCCTTTTCCAAGATGAGACGAATCCCGCGAATGAAGGGTTCGAAAGAGCCAAGGTTACCAAGACCGGCGCCACCGCCGTTTACACGGGTAAGTTCACCGGCCGTTCTCCCAAGGACAAGTTCATCGTGGAAGACGACGTAACAAGAGACACGCTCTGGTGGGACGGCACCATCAACCGCCCCTGTACCCGTGAAGCGTTTGACTACTGCAAAGGCCGCGTTACCGAACAACTCTCCAAAGCGCCAAAATTATACGTGGTAGACACTTTTTGCGGCACGAATGCCGATACTCGCATGAAGGTTCGTTTCGTGATGGAGGTAGCTTGGCAAGCACACTTCGTGACCAACATGTTCATCCGTCCTTCACACTACGAACTGAGCCGCTACGGCGAACCCGATTTTGTCTGCTTGAACGGTTCCAAAACCACCAACGACAAGTGGCAAGAGCAAGGGTTAAACTCCGAGAACTTTACCCTGTTCGACCTGACCCAAAAGATGCAGGTAATTGGCGGCACATGGTATGGTGGTGAGATGAAAAAAGGCATCTTCGCCCTAATGAACTACTACTTGCCCCTGCGCGGTGTTGCTTCCATGCACTGCTCCGCCAACGTGGGCGAAGAGGGGGATGTAGCCGTGTTCTTCGGACTTTCCGGAACGGGCAAGACCACCCTCTCTGCCGATCCCAAGCGTTTCCTGATTGGTGACGACGAGCATGGATGGGACGATCACGGTGTATTCAACTACGAAGGTGGATGCTATGCCAAGACCGTGAACCTCTCTGAAGAGAATGAACCCGATATCTGGCGCGCAATCCGTCGCGACGCGCTGTTGGAAAACGTGGCCGTAGATGACGAAGGCAACATCGACTTCTCCGATATCTCGGCTACTGAAAACACCCGTGTATCGTATCCGATCTACCATATAAGCAAAATTGTTCTTCCTTCGCGTGCCGGCCATGCCAAGAAGATCATCTACCTGTCCGCGGACGCGTTTGGCGTGTTGCCTCCCGTGTCTATCCTAGACGACAACCAGGCGCAATACCACTTCCTCTGCGGGTTTACCTCCAAGCTGGCTGGTACCGAGCGCGGCATTACCGAACCGCAACCCTCTTTTTCACCCGCTTTTGGCGAGGCGTTCCTGACACTGCACCCCACCATGTACGCGCAACGCCTGGTGGAGAAGATGAACCAGCACGGGGCCAAAGCTTATTTGGTGAACACGGGATGGAACGGCACCGGAAAGCGTATCTCCCTGAAGGATACCCGCGCGATCATCGACGCGATCCTTGACGGATCTATCGAGAAAGCCGAAAAGGCACATATCCCCATCATGAACCTTACCATCCCCGCCAAGCTGGATAATGTTTCGGATATCCTTGACCCGCGCAGCACCTACGCCAACGCGAGCGAGTGGGAAGAGAAAGCCCGCAAGCTGGCTGCCATGTACATCGAAAACTTCAAGCAGTACACCGACACCGATGCTGCCAAGGCATTGATCCCCTCGGGACCGCAACTTGACTAATCGACAAGGTATATTAATCTAAAAAGACCTGCTTCGCGATGGCGAAGCAGGTCTTTTTTTATTCGTTCCTTCCGGTTGAAAATTATTCCTCGAGGAGTTGAAGCTCTACTTTCCGGAAATCAACGGGATGTCCTTCGCTTTGGAGGGAAATGGTTCCCTTGCTCAGCATCTTCTCGCCGTTGTTGAGTTCGATAAGCGTCGGGTACGTCGCGTCTCTTTCATCGAGTTGGGGCTGGTTGTATTGCAACACGGTATCGCCATTGATGATATGGCGTATCACCTCGTTGCCTCGCACCTCCACCAAGGCCGTGTACCATTCGTCGCCATAAAAAAGACCCGACGAAGAGTTCACGCAGTGGTCCAAGATCAGCTCGTTATTCATCACCACGTTGGTTCCCGGGGTGCACACGTTCATGTTAGTGCGCTGTGCCAGCGAATCGCTTCCCAGCAGTTGCACCTCGATCGAGGTAGGAAAATCCTGATCCAGTTCCATGGAACCGGGCGATTGCCCGTGCAGCATGAGCCCGCTGTTGCGGTAGGCCCATCCCGGGGCGCCGGGGCACTGTTCTCCCACGAACCGGTACTCCACGCGCAACAGGTAGTGCGAGAACTCATCTTTATAGAAAAGGTGCCCAAACCGGTCGTCGAAGGTGTCGTAGCCGTCGTCGTACCGCACCTTGATCATTCCATCCTCCACCCGGAAGGTATTCCCGTAATTTTCTCCCACTTCATGGTACCTGATTTTAGGGATCCACCCGTCCAGGTCTTCGCCGTTAAAAAGTTGTATCCAATCGTCTTTTGTGGTTTTGCTTGACCCACAAGACATAAGAAACGACATTACCAGAAAGACAATGCCCATCGTGCTCCATTGTTTCATGTTTGCGCTAATTTTTAGAATTATTGAAAATCATGGTACGAAGGTACTCAATTTTCACACGATTAAGACTATTTACTTTTAAATGTGTCGCGTGGAACTCCCTTTAACCCTATCTTGTGTTTAATGATTCATGTGCTCGTTTTACACGGTAAGCAATCCCCTGAACCCTCTTGCCGTGTAATATGATTCCGCCCCGTTATGATAAATAAAGGTACGCCCGTACCGTTTATCACCAAATAGGGCACCACCCAGTTCCCGCACGTTGGCAGGCGTTTTTATCCAGCTC
>JBBACU010000107.1:0-6950 GCA_041656815.1 Proteiniphilum sp. | reverse complement strand
CTCCTGCTGGGACAGCCCCAATATCGAGAGCGTGTGAGAAGACTGACTACTTACGTTCGAGTGAAAGAGGGGGTGGATATAAACGCGCTAAGCGACAAGATTGCCGCTTACAGGATGAAGTTGGAGGACGATAAGTTTAATAACTATTCGGAATGGCGATTTAACCTGTGTAGTTTGCCGGATGTTCATGTAACCTGCTCCCCGAACTTGGATACCCGGTTCAGAAATATTGGCATCTTGGCTGTAGGTGGATCGCTCGCGTTTATCAGCGCGTTAATGAATATGCTGGTGCTGTTTATTTCTCGACTGCGAGTAAAATCACGTTATAATTCCCTATATAGAATAATCGGGGCATCCTCGAAAGGGTTAATCGCTAAAAATTTGTTCGAGCTGGTTTTATCGTTGTTCATCGTTTTTGTTCTATCCATGGCCATCGTGGAACTGGTATTCCCGTTATACAGCCACTATACACGGTTGGATCACTACGGTATCTTCGAGAATTTTATCCAGTACCTCTCTAAAAAAGAACTGGTGCGTACCGCGGTACTTGCTTTTTGGGTTTCAAGCACTCTATTCCTAATACTAAGCGCTATCCCGGTTTGGCTGTTGGTGAAAAGGAAAACGAGTAAAGGTTCCGGCCTGTTCAGTGCACTCTTGATCGCGGGACAAGTATTTATAGGCTCGCTGTTTTTAATAGGTGCATACGCGTTCTATTCCCAGTATCACTATACACGCGACAAGGATAAAGGCATTGTTCCTGAAAATATTTGGCAAATAGACATAGGATTCGAGGCGCCCTACGAGAAAGACCCCGACCAGTACATCCAACTATTAAGAAGCTCGCCCTATATCAGTGACGTGACATCACTGACGATCCCTGTTCTTTCAACCTTGCGACAATATTATTGTAGCTATGTTACCCGGTTGTCGATGAACGACGAAAGGGGTGATAACGCGGAGGACAACGTGTTGATGGTCGAACCAAACTTCCTATCGTTCTTTGGCCTACAGATGAAATCGGGAGAATGGGTGTCGGAAAGTGGGATTTCCGAATACGTGATAAACGAGACCGGTGCGGGAATGGTAGACGTGGGGGAAGATTTCAGCAAAACATATGAAGGCCCCGATTCGCAAGGCAAGCCTTTTCGTGTAACCGGTATTTTAAAAGATTACCACTATTTTCCCATCCAATACCCGTTGGAGAAAACTTTTTTCCATGTGTTACCGGAAGAAACGAAGGCCAAGCTGTTTTTGAAGACCCCCTATATTTATATCAAGGTATTGCCCGGGAATGAAGAGCAAGCCCTCGCTTTCGCGAAATTACACTACGCCGATTTTAGCAAGGGGGCAGTGAGCCCGGAGAAACAATTTCAATACCTGCCCGGTATAATGGAGGAGTTAAATAGCGCGGACATCCACATGTCACGTATCTTCCTGACACTTGCCATCACCTGTATCCTGATATCTTCGTTGGGAATCTACCTGCTGGTGGCCTTATCCACCGAGCAACGCCGCAAAGAGATTGCCATACGGCTTATTAACGGGGCATCTTTCGCGGATATATTGAAATTATTCCTCGGTAGGTATCTCGTCTTAACACTGATAGCTAACACACTTTCATTACCTTTGGGGTACTTACTCGTGCGGCGGTGGCTGCAAACGTATGCTCATCATTTTACACTGTCGATCGGGTTGTTCGTGCTGGTGTTACTCATTACCATTCTCATCGTCGTTGTTTCAGTCGCGATCCAAGTAGCACAGGTATTAAGAATGAATCCCGTGGAAGTGGTCAAATCGGATTAATGTGCCCATGATAGCTAACATATTTAACAAATAGAAAATGAAAACAAAAAACCTGATTGTTCTTCTTTTCCTGTTGTTCGGGTTGCTACTGAACACGCGTGCCTCGGCACCACTTATTGTAGAAGGACAAATAACAAATAGTATCGAACCCAGGCTATACATGCCTATTCAACTAGCACATGGGCTATTCGATATCGATACCATTCCACTGGACATGGACGGGAGGTTTTATCACGTGACCGATAGGGTTACCGTACCTCAAAAAACAGACCTCCGGAATAATGATATTCAATTGAACAACTTTTTTATTGCGCCGGGATATCACTTGACCATCACGGGCGACGGGTCCGATTTCTTTACATTATTGAAAACTGCAAGAATCGAGGGATCGGAAAGTAATCGTTACAAGATGCTGCATGATTCTATCATGGTCGCACGGATGGACACGACCCGGTGGTATGAATTGAAAGGGGATTCGCTGTTGAACTATATCAGCGAACAGAAACACTTTTCCGACTCACTGGAAAGCGTCGTGTTCAATAAAGAGAATTCAGACGACCCGTATCTTGCTTATTTCGGTGAAATGACCTACCTAAATAACCAGTTTATCCGTTTATACTATTGGTGGTGTACTTGGATTTTTGGGCAAGCTGGTGTGCCCCTTGTAGGCAGGAGGTGCCCGCGCTCCGCGCACTTTATGAAAAATACAAGAACGACGATGAGGTTGTTATCGTCGGGATAGCAGTACATGAAGCCTACAACCGTTGGCTAAAAGCATTGGAGGAAGATAAACCCGAGTGGTTACAGTTATACGATGCCGATGGAGTGGTGGCGCGAGCGTACGAAGCCAATGCCATTCCCAAGTATATCCTGATTGACAAAAAAGGAAATATCGTGGATATGAATGCGCCAAAACCAAGCAATATAGAGGTGCTTGAGAAGAAAATAAAGGATGAAATGAGTAAATGATGTGGCAGTGAGACTAATGAGACTAATGAGACTAATGAGACTAATGAGACTAATGAGACTAATGAGACTAATGAGACTAATATGCTAATGAGATTAATATGCTAATGATATTGATGTGAATATTCTATGTTGAAATTACTAAAAATATCGCTGAGGGCGTTGTACAAATCCCGGTTATACACGGTGGTGAATATCTTGGGATTGGCCATTAGCCTGGCATGCGTGGTGATTATTGCCCGATACGTGCACCAAGAGACAACCGTGAATCATTTCGCGAAAGATATCGATAGGACGTACATCTCTTCCGTCGAGTTTCAAAACAGGCAACCCCTGTTTGCCGAAATCAGGCATTTCATGGGAGACGCTAATTCTCATGAAATAGAGAAAGATCCCGCCGTGGAAATGATATCGCATTTTATGGATTTTGAAGATGGAAAGATTGCAGTCGATGAGAATACCTATATCATTAACTCTATGGCTGTAGACAGCAATTTTATTAAAATATTGCCCTACCCGGTACTTCTCGGAATCGTTGAATTTAAACATCCTAACGACGTGCTTATGACCCAACACCTTGCCCGAAAGATCTTCGGCGACGTGAACCCAGTTGGTCAAACCATCACCTACTCGGGGGGAGAATCCCTGCAAATAATCGGAGTAATAGGGGAGCCGCGCACCAAAACGTCCTTTAATTTCGATTTGCTTGTTAATTACGACCTGAAAGATAACTGGTATCGTTCCGGCCACGAGCTGGTTCTGCTACGCGAAGGTACCAACAGGGAGCAAGTTAACCTGAAATATGCCGAATTTACTCACCTCACTTCGTATGGTGAAAACGGGCGGTTTCAACTATTCCCGTTCAAGGATTTTTACTCCAACCAAACACACACGCTGTATCAATATGAAAACCCTGTTCTCCTTCGGAGTAATTCGGGAAGCTTGAAGGTGTTGTCCATGGTTGCGGTTTTTATCCTGTTGGTCGGTATCTTCAACTTTATCAATATTTACCACGTGGTATCGATGCGACGGGCACGGGGACTTGGAATTCGGGCAGTACACGGGGCAAGGCCACGCGATATTTTCAGCCATATCTATCTCGAGAACGCGGTGATGGTCGTGATCGCGCTCTTTTTATGCTGGTGGTTGATCGAGTTGATCGGGATGCTCTTGTACAAACAACTGGGATTTTCGGTAAAGGCTGATAGTCAGTTCGATTTGATCCTGTCGGCGACGGTACTCTTGCTGCTGCCGCTGCTCACGGCCTTGTATCCTTTTTCACGCTACCTCTTTTCAACTCCCATCACCTCGTTGCAATCAGTTAACGTGGGTGGCGTATCGTCGCGATCCCGCGACCTGTTCCTGTTTTTACAATATACAATAACATTTGGTTTACTGGTGATATCCCTCTTTTTTATGAAACAGATCAGGTACATGCTTGATGCCGACTTGGGGTATAATACCGAAAATGTGATGATGTGTACCCTGATGAGCATGCCGGTCATCGATCTAGCATCCCCGGAAGCCATGCAGGAATACGGCCGCGCTTTACAATATAATAGTCAGCTTATTAAACAAAAAATGGACGAGTCAACCCTGTTCACGGAATGGACACAGGGAAGGGCATTATACAAGACCGAGGCAACTTACCCGGTAAGTGTTGAGGGAAAAGACGATTGGCAACAGGTAAGCGTGGAGTTCACGGATCTTTCTTACATGAACCTGTTCGATTTTCAATTGCTCGAAGGCCGTCTATGGGACACGACCGACGTTTTGCACCAATACAAATGCATTATTAACGAGTCGGCCAGGAAGATGCTCGGTATTCAAGACTTTCGATCATCGCACTTGCGGTTCCAGAGAAGATTATGGATTACCGGTAGTTCGACAGAGGATATGAGCCTTAACCCCTCGTATGAAATCGTGGGTGTTGTTAAGGATTTTAATACCGGACACCTTTCTAAATCGACCGCGCCGTTGGTTTTCGTGTTTTACGAGCGAGCGAATCCTTTCAGTTTTTTAATGGGCCGTTTCTTGCCCGGCAAAGAGGAAGAGGCGGCGGCTTACCTGGAAGAGTTGCATAGGGAAATAAATGGCAATGCCGATTTCGAGTATAGTTTGCTGGAGGATAATATCGCCAGCCTTTACGAGAAGGATCGGCAGGTAAGCAACGTGTACGTTACCTTTTCAATTCTGGCCATGTTTATCTCCTGCTTAGGATTATTCGCGCTATCGCTCTTTGATATGCAGCAGCGGCACCGGGAGATCGCCTTGAGAAAAATAAACGGGGCTACGCGGAAAGATATCATGATCTTGCTGCTGAAAAAATACGCGAGGTTGCTGGGCGCTTCTTTCCTGATCTCTATTCCCTTGTCCTACTTTGTAATCCATCGATACTTGGAGGACTTTGCCTACAAAGCTTCCATCTCGTGGTGGCTGTTTGCCATAGCGGGGATCGTGGTCACCGGTGTGTCGCTGGGCACGCTGATGGGACAGGCGAGCAAGGCGATGCGGATTAATCCCGTGAATGCCTTGAAAGCTGAGTAAGGCACCCTTATTTTAGAGTGAATAACGTTCATATCGAATAAGGTTTTAGATATCTGATTATCAATTATCCTATTCCTTAATCAATGTAATGCCTAATAGTTTGTTGTTGAGTAAGATGTTGAAAATTAGGCGAAAATGAGGATGCTAAAGAAATAATGTCTATGTTTGCATACAATCTAAATTTGAAACAAATGAAAATGAAAAACAGTAAGTTACTCCTTGTCTTGCTCTCTATTTTTTGCCTTGCTTGCAATCAAGAAAAAAAGGTGGAGTACGCTCCCTTCTCGGCACGGCAGGCGCCGGACAAAGGAGAGAAAGCCATTGTGCATGGGAAAATTAGCAACCTGCATGTTTACCCGCACGTGAACGAGGTAATACTCACCTTGCCCGATTTCTCGTTGACGGGAGAGATGCACCTGTCGCCCATCGACTCGACGGGAGAGTTCTGTTTTGAAATCTATCCCGTGGTTCTCCGCGAGTTTTCTCTCACGCCTATCGAAGACCGGCTGATGATCGCGCCGGGCGACACGCTCTATATCGAGCACGATTTCTCGGATATCACCAATACACGATTTTCCGGTTCCGCCGCGGTATTGAATCAACAAATAACCCGCTTCAGGAATAAATACCTCGGGCGGTATATCTTCGATTATAATCTTTCGTATCTCGAGTTCAAAGAGAAGTGTGATAAGCAATTAGAAGAGACGTACGACAAACTCGAACGCTTTAAGGATGAGCATAACACCTCGGAGCTGTTTAATCTCTGGGCTGATAAGCAGGTACGGATCGATTATTACGAGGGACTGTTCGGATTTCCGCTTCAATATTTTTTTAGGACAAAAGAAGAGTTTGCTGATAAGGATAAGGAAGTGTACTATGATTTTCTTCCCGAGCTAAAAGCAACGATCGATAACCGGATGATTCTCACCGATTATTATAAAGCAGTGAGTCGTTATGCCTTTTTAGAAACGTTTGGATACAACCCGATGCCGGAAGAACCGAAAGGACTTACAATGGCCGAATCGATAGAGTCGTTAACATCGGATCCCACTAATCCTTTCTTCTCGCAATTCGCGGTGGCATCAAAATTTAGTGTTAACACCCAGACGAACTCCACGAAAGAAATCGACGAAAATGAAGAGTTGTTTAATCGCCTGATTACCGATCCTTTCCTTCGGTCTGTCTTACAGGAAGAGTACAACCGGGTGAGGGATTTCAAGGACAATCCGGTAATCTACTCTGACGCGGTGTTGGGAAATAAACCTCTCGAAACAACCGGTGTGGGAGTAGATTTCCAAGACTCGGTGAACGTGGTGAAGCACCTTGTTGGAGAGAACCTTGGAAACGTCCTCTATATCGATGTTTGGGCTACATGGTGTCCTCCCTGTATAGTGGAAAAGCCGCATAGCCTAGCGTTGTCCGACCATTTTGAAGGTGAGCCTATCACGTTCATTTACCTGTGTATGGGAGGAGGCCATGAGAAGTGGAAAGAAACGATAAATAAGTATAACTTGTCGGGCATTCACCGTTACATTACCGAAGAAGAGTGGCAAGATATCGTGAAACGTTTTAGTATCAAGGGTATCCCGCACTACCTCTTGTTCAATAAAGAGGGTGTGATGGTCGATTTCGGG
>JBBACU010000106.1:0-7001 GCA_041656815.1 Proteiniphilum sp. | reverse complement strand
GCTTATCACACGAAAAAACCACGCACCAAGAAGGCGGTACTGCACTACCGGTTAATCGCTGCCTCAGAGAATTACTACTTGCTGGAGATCGGCCTGGAGACCGGCCGGCACCACCAGATCCGCGTTCAGCTGGCTAAAATTGGCTGCCCCGTCAAAGGGGATCTCAAGTACGGGGCCAACCGTTCCAACCCCGACGGCAGCATTAGCCTGCATGCCCGTTTCATCTCCTTTATCCATCCCGTCTCCAAAGAGCAAATATCGGTCACCGCGCCCGTGCCGGGAGATAACCTATGGAAAACGTTTCATCGCGTGATGGAATTAGGGTGAATGGGAGGGCTTCAAACAAACCGAATCCAATCACTGTTCTCCAGGTAATCTTCAACAACAAAGCTGTGGTCAGGGAATGAAAAGCCAGCCATTAGTTTCGAGATATCCCGTTGCAACATGGATATCGCCCCTTTTATCAAGTCTTTACGGAAACCTTTTCGCGCCAAATCCAATACCTGGTTCAAGGAGATAACCCGTCCGATCACTTTCCCCATTCCCACCGACTCGCGCTGCGACATCTCCATGTTTAGATTGAAATTCAGCGCGTCTTTCATGTAATCTGCCGCTCTATCGGTCAAATCGAATCCTTTCATGAAATGGAACACGTTCTTCTCTTTGGCACGTTTCATTAGTTTCATCAACCCTTCCGTTATTTGCGCGTACAAGATATCGTTCGAGCCCTCGAAGATTTGAAAAGGGCGACTATCCACCGTGGCACGGCCCACGATGTGATTCTGCTTGTATGATTTTGCTCCAATCAACTGCATGGCCGATTGCGCGGCCTCCTGCATCAAGTCGGTTATCACGCTTTTGACTGAATTTGCCTCCAACCCATGCGGTGCCATGTTTTCTACAGTGCTCATTTTATCGCTGCTGTTGACACACATGGCCGTGCAAACCGTGTACGATGCCTGTAATTTTGATAACCGGTGCTGTACCTGGTCGTAACTTGAAAGCGGCCTGCCTCCCACGAAACGCTGCTTGCAATGAGCGATAGCCTCGTCAAGCATTCGATGAATGAACCCCATTCCCATTCCGGGGAATTGCATCCTGCTGCTGTTAAGCAAGTCAAGCATCATCTTTATACCGGTAGTACGAGGTGTCAATTTGTGCGAAACAGGAACTTCTAAATCGATCCGGTTTTTACCATAGGGAATGGCATATAATCCCAGGTTCTCGAATAGCTCCTCCACCACGATCCCTTGTCCAGGCGCGTTATTATCCACCAGGAAAAAATCAACATCACGCTGCAGGTTGCCCTCCTTGATTTCTTGCCGTGCCGTTACCAACCAATAATCTGCCCATCCGGTTAACCCGGCCCAATGCTTGGTTCCTTTCAATCTAAATGTACCCTCCTTCTCCCTGTACGAGGTCTGCATGCTCAATGCATCACTGCCGAAGCCGGGCTCGGTGATCATGAGCCCCCCCATGGCCTGCTCTGTTA
The DNA here is from genome assembly GCA_041656815.1 of Proteiniphilum sp. Taxonomy (GTDB): domain Bacteria; phylum Bacteroidota; class Bacteroidia; order Bacteroidales; family Dysgonomonadaceae; genus Proteiniphilum. The sequence continues at coordinate 5,509 of JBBACU010000106.1, read as the reverse complement.
AAAACCGCTTGAACACGGGAACTTTTGCCTCTTCCTGCCCGTATTTGGCGAGAGGCTGTAAAAAAAGCGCGGCGTTTATTCCAAAGGTTAGGCATAGCGCCAGTGATTCGTAGGAAGTTGTTGCCAGCAATTCAAGGATCTCGTGTGGCAATGCACCTCGCCCCCCGTACTCTTTCTTGATACAGACCGAGAGCGGGTTGACGGACATTATTTCCTGCATTACGAAGGGAGGCAAGCCTCGCGTGGTGGCCATCCGGTCAATATCGTCGCGGTGATGAAAAACCAATTCCATTTTGGATTTCAATTCATTCATCAATTCGGCCATGGGCTTGATCGTGTTGTCGTCCTGTTGATGAGTGGGGGGCCTATCGTGTTCCGTATAATTCATCAGAAATCAATTGAATAAAAAAGTAACCGGGTACACCCCGTTTATTATAGCTAAACAATTTCACGTGAATAATGTTGAGCTCGAAGAAAATGGGATACTCCCTTTTACACGTCCTTTAGCAAAAGAAAAAACCTCTCCTACCTTGGTTGATCACTACACGATTGTTCCCCTAGCTATTTCTCGGATTTACTCTTAATTGTTTCTTCAATAAATTCCAGCATTGCGTCAGATGTAAGATAAAGATTATCCGAAATGGATATAACAAGTTTGCCCTGTCCACGAAGTGGAACGCCCCCCTCGTACGCAATGGAAGGTGCGGCCGCGTTATCAACACATCCACCCCCCGGTTTATGGTTTGACCGATAATTTGAGTGATATTCTTTTCCATGGTTTCGATAAAAGCCTTACATTTGCAGAGCGGAGCGGGTTTGCCACGTTTCTGCTTATTATATAGTGTGTACCCGGGACGGGGAAGGTCGATTAAATGAAAACAGCAACAAGTTCAATCAAACGAATATAATTAATGTATTGATTGGGTGATAAACGGATGAATCATCGAATCAATGAATCGATAAATGAACTATTTCGTTAAGCCAGATGAACAGAGCCAAGCTTGCTTGAGCTATGTCATGGCGAGAAATAGTCTAACTTTAATGAACAAATCAAAATTGTATGAAACCAACTTTATTTGTATTGGCGGCCGGCATGGGGAGCCGCTACGGGGGACTGAAACAGCTGGATGGGGTAGGGCCCAACGGCGAAACCATCATGGACTACTCTATCTATGACGCGGTGAACGCGGGGTTTGGCAAGCTTGTTTTCGTGATCCGTGAATCGTTCGAGAACGATTTCATGGAGAAAATAGTGAAGAAATACGAGAAGAAAATCCCGGTGGAACTGGTATTCCAAGAGCTGGACAAGCTGCCGGAAGGCTTCACGCCGCATCCCGACCGGGTGAAGCCGTGGGGGACCAACCACGCGGTGATGATGGGAAAAGAGGTGATCAACGAGCCGTTCGCGGTGATTAACGCGGATGATTTTTATGGCCGGGAAAGCTTTGGCGTTTTAGCCGATGCTCTCTCGAAGCTGGAAAACAGTGAAAACCGCTACTGCATGGTGGGCTACCGGGTAGGGAATACCCTCTCCGAAAGCGGCACCGTTGCCCGGGGCGTTTGCGAGACCGATAAGGACGGGAACCTCACCGGTGTGGTAGAACGTACCCAAGTGATGCGGGTGGATGGTAAGGTAAGCTATAAAGACGACAACGGCCGGTGGGTAGCGATTGATGACAACACGCCCGTGTCGATGAACATGTGGGGCTTTACCCCCGATTATTTTACTTATTCGGAGGATTACTTCGTGAAGTTCCTCAAGGAAAACGCGAACAACATAAAGGCGGAATTCTTTATTCCCTTGTTAGTGAATCACTTGATCGTTAACGGTAAAGTATCGGTAAAGGTGCTGGACACGCCTTCCAAGTGGTTCGGGGTGACCTATGCCGATGACCGGCCCGACGTGGTAGAACGCCTCAAAGAGCTGGCAAATAACGGAGAATACCCATCGCCCTTATGGTAAATCCGGCATCACAACACGTATCTTAAACCGGTTCGATAAATCATTCCATCATGTGGATAGATATCACCATCATACTCCTGCTGATCCTGCTTAATGGCTTTTTCGCGCTGTCGGAGATAGCCATTGTCTCTGCCAAGAGGCGTAAGCTGGAAGCGGAGCGAAAAGAGGGAAAAAAAGGGGCAGCGCGAGCACTGAAGTTGCAATCCGATCCTGATAACTTTCTCTCGTCGATACAGGTAGGAATCACGTTGATTGGTATTATCAACGGGGCGTACGGGGGACAAGCTTTCGCGGGGTACATGGTACCTTTCTTCGAGCAGTTCCCGGCGATTGCCCCCTTTGCCGAAGCGATATCGATGGTGGTTGTTGTCTTTCTGATCACTTACGTCTCCATCGTGATTGGCGAATTGGTACCCAAGAGCATGGCCCTGAGTAATCCCGAGAAGATGGCCATCACGGTTTCGCCCACCATTCACGTGGTAAGCATTATCTTTTACCCGTTCGTGAAATTGTTATCGGCGTCCACCGGCTTCGTGAACAAGTTAATCAGGCTAAAGCCAAAAGATGAGGTGATCTCCGAGATGGAGTTGCGGGCCATGCTGAAAACCGCGTCCCACGAGGGAATCATCGACGTGGAAGAGAATATCATCCACGAGCAGGTGTTCTATTTCTCCGATAAACGGGCATTTCACCTGATGACGCACCGTATCGACGTGGAATGGGTGGATATCAGCAAAAGCAAGGACGAGGTGATACAAGACCTTCTCGCGACCAAGCATAGCAAGGTGCTCGCGTGCCGGAAGAAGATCGATGACTTTGCCGGCATCATCACCACGCGCGATTTCCTGTTGCGGTTAAACAAGAACGAACCCTTCGAGATCGAAGAGTTGATATCGGAACCTATTATCGTGCCTAACACGATCAGGGCGCAGCGTGTTTTAGAGAACTTCAAGAATAACCACAAGTTCGTGGCGGTGGTCGTGGACGAATACGGTAGCCTCGACGGCATCATCACAATCCACGATATCTTCGAAAACCTGGTTGGCGATATCCCCGAGGAGACAGGCCACAAGCCATCGGAGCCACTCTTGTTTATGCGTGACGACCACTCCGCGTTAGTGAGTGGTGAGGCACCCATCGAGATATTAACCCAGCTGGACGAGGACTTTATCGTGGATTTCGATAAAATAGACTACTCCACCGTGGCGGGATTCGTGTTTGCTTGCATTAATAAAATTCCAGATATAGGAGACAAGTTCGAGTACGACAACCTCCTTTTCGAAGTGGTGGATATTGATGGAAATAAAATAGACAAGGTGCTGGTTACAAAACATGTGAATAATATAGATAAACAATAATGTAAATGAGAATCGCGTGAAGTATCGAGGGCAATAGTGCCTTGGTGAAGAAGTTAGCCCCGTGGCGATAAATGTTAATCCGGCGATTTATGTTTTATAACACAAATTTTAATTAGGCTGGATCGGAAAACAGGGCTAATTTTACGTCAATTTTCAAAAAGAATCAATCTTCATCGATATCTTATTTAAAAAAACCAAGAACAACATGAGTAAATTGTATAGCAAATCCGGTTTGCTGGTCGAAGCTTTTGAAAAAATAGTAGATGGCAAGCAGACCGGATTGTATACACTCGCCAATCCATCGGGGAGTGAAATGACCGTGACCAACTTGGGGGCGAAAATTGTCTCGTTAATGGTGCCGGCAAAGAATGGAGAAATGATCGACGTGGTGCTGGGACATCCCAACATGGAAGAGTACCTCTCGTCTGAAGAGCCCTATTTTGGAGCGGTCTGTGGCCGTACCTGTAACCGGATTGCCAACGGCCGTTTTACCCTCGACGGAAAAGAGTACCAACTGGCCGTAAATAATGGCCCTAATTCGCTCCACGGCGGCATTAAAGGATTTAACGCGGTGGTGTGGGACGTGAGAAAGGCTACCGAGAACAGCATCGAACTCTTCTACCTGTCACCCGACGGGGAAGAGGGATACCCGGGGAACCTCGCTGTAACCATCACCTACACGCTCACCGAGGACAACGCGTTAAATATCGCGTACCGGGCTACCACCGACAAAACGACCATCCTGAACCTTACCAACCACTCCTATTTTAATCTCTCTGGGGAAGGGGATGCTTCTATCGCGGATCATCTCCTGATGCTCAATGCCGACACTTACCTGCCCACCGACGAGACCGCTATCCCGTACGGGCCGGCCGAGAGCGTGAAAGGAACACCCATGGATTTTACCGAACCCCAAGCGATTGGTGCACGGATCAACGACAACTTTCAACAGCTCCTTTTCGGGAAAGGATATGACCACACGTATGTACTGAATAAAAATAGCGAAGACGAATACAGCTTCGCGGGCTACTGCCTATCTCCTAAAACAGGAATAAAAATGGAGATGTACACCACCGAACCGGGTTTACAACTTTATACCGGTAACTGGATGACCGGTAATTTCGAGGCCAAGAATGGCAACAGGTATCCCGAGCGGGCGGCCGTTTGCTTCGAAACGCAACACTTTCCGGATAGCATCAACAAACCCGACTATCCCTCGGTGGTACTGAAGCCCGATGAGGTGTTTAATTCCCGGACCACGTATCGTTTTTCCGTGGTAGACTAACCGGAGACAAGTCAACAAGTAAAAAGTGGAATTATATAATGAATCAACTGTAACAAGTAAATTTTTAATTAATCAAAAAGTATGAATACGACAACTGGTCAGAAAACAAATCGGGTAGTGCCTATCATAATGATGATCGCGCTATTTGGAATGATCTCATTTGTAACCAACTTGGCGGCGCCGATGGGACAGGTATTAAAAGAACAATTCGGGGTTTCCAACTTCCTCGGGCTGCTGGGAAATGCGGCCAATTTTATTGCTTACGCCGTGATGGGAATACCGGGCGGCATGCTCTTGCAACGCGTAGGGTATAAAAAAACGGCCCTTATCGCCATTGCCGTGGGATTTGTAGGGGTATTTGTACAATTTCTATCCGGACACGCGCCCGAAGGAGCAGCCTTCGTGGTTTACCTGCTAGGGGCGTTCATTGCCGGTTTCTCCATGTGCCTGTTGAATACCGTGGTCAACCCGATGCTCAACACGTTGGGTGGAGGCGGAAATAAAGGAAACCAGCTCATACAGGTGGGTGGATCCTTCAATTCGGTGATGGCCACCTTCACCCCCGCGTTCGTGGGTATCTTGATCGGGGAAGCAGCCAGCGCGAGGATTAGCGACGTATTCCCGGTGATGTACATTGCAATGGGTGTTTTTGCTGTCGTGTTTTTTGTGTTGATGGCCATAAGAATTCCCGAGCCTCACGCGACAAAGACAAAAGAACCAATGGGTACGCTAATGTCAGGGGCGATGAAATTCAGGCATTTTATCCTGGGTGCCATTGCCATCTTTGTTTATGTAGGCGTTGAAGTTGGCACACCCGGCGTGATGATATTGTGGTTATCCGACACACCCGTGGGCAAAACAACCGCGGGATTCGTGGCCGGGATTTATTGGCTTTTCATGTTA
>JBBACU010000105.1:0-7005 GCA_041656815.1 Proteiniphilum sp. | reverse complement strand
CGCCGTGTAGATGCTGTTAAAGATAATGGGACTGTCAGATTTCCTCCAGCTCAGGTCGGTTGGGATGGTTTCCACCGTGCCATCCGTGTAGGCGATCCGGAGGTCGAGGCAGAAGGTAGGCCGGTTTCGCCACGGTGCGCGATGAAAATCCCATACCGCCATGGATTGATGGTTGTACCACCCGTTTCCAAGAATCACTCCCACCACATTTTCTCCATTTTGCAGTTGAATCGTCACGTCGTGCGTGACATACAGGTTCCTTCTATCAAAACGGGTGTACATCGGATCGAGCCTCTGGTTCCCGATCTTTTCGCCATTGATATACAACTCGTAAAGCCCCGCGACCGCGATATAAACCCGTGCCGACTCGATCTCTTTCTCGGCTTCGAATTGTTTACGGAAATAGGGAGCCGCCTCGTAATGGATATCCCTCCCGTCGCTTATCCAGTTTCCCTGCCAGTTGGCGATAGCCATCATCCCGGTTTCAAACGATTGTACGGTTGATCCGTTCTCCTTTTGCCACGCGTCCCAAATTGTCACCTTCCAGTAATACTTCGTGAACGGGACGAGTTCGCGGCCATTATACGTGACCAGTTGTTGGTCTGAATCCCTTTTCCCGGAATCCCATACCGACCCATTTCCCTTGGCCACTTCCAGGGAGTCGGTATCAACAATGATCCTGTAGGCGGACTGCCGTGCCCCTTGCCTACTATCATCCATTCTCCATGCCAACCTCGGGTTAGGATTATCTATGCTGATGGGATTTTTCAAGTGGTCGGTTTTTAAATCAACCGGTAAAGAAAATATCTGACCTTTCAGGTTATAGCTGAAAAGGATAAGTATTAGAAGGATGATTGATTTGTGCATTTTTTATATTGTTATTGAAATATTTATTACTTATTCTTGTGGTGAGCCAGCACATTCTTTATATACCGGTAGGTTTGTGATTTTACGGGGATTCTCTACAGCAAAATGTGCACTAATCTGAGCGATAAAAGCTTCTGTATCATCAATTGTGTCGGGTTTATACGAATTCCCAACCACACAGTTTCTCGTGAGCACTTCATACCACGTGCAAGCAGCGGTATATCTTCCATAGGTCGATTCCAAATGAAAACCATCCTTGCACAATGTGTCACCCAGACCACTTGTGCGGGCATTCTGGATGGCAGTACCGGAGGGAACGATGGTGGTTATCTTCACTTCATCCGCCACTTTATTGATGGTCTCTACTATCATATCATACATAAGATGTTGATCCTTGTCATAGTTGGCAAAACCTAGATGGGCGGCATCCTGTGCATATGCCCACGTCATATGTAAGATGATTTGCATATTGGAGTTTGTCGCGTGTTGCTTTACATAGTCGATCATTCGAGGTAGGTATGGAAAAAAAGTGTCATAAAGTCCTGCATTATGGCTTACTTGTTGTAGGCTGATATAATCCCATTCTTCATCCTTAATGCCTTCCTCCAGAGTGGTTTGTGTAATAATCATTTTTTTTCCTTTCACTATTTTCCGATAAGAATATGTAGGGTTATTTTGGGTAGCGTTGTTGTCGTGTAATTCCAAAGAAGCTCCCCCAATAACAAGATTTCCAATAATCAATGTATCTCCATTAGTTGCAGCGAGTTGATATAGATAATGCTCTATCGCGTCATCGGAAAAACTGTTCCCTATAGCCAGTACTTTGATTTCCTTCGCGTAGATGGTCATTAAAAAGAAAAAGAATAGAAGAGAGAGGCTGATTTTTTTTGTAATCATACTTTTAATTATTTTGGTTGCGCACATAGTTTTCCAAAGTTACACTCTGTTTTAATGTTATCTAAATGGATGAAACCCATTCTATTTACAAAAATAAATTATTATTTTCATTTCAAGAGTAGTTTAGAATGATATAAAGGCTAAGAAATTTGACATGGGAGGGCTGGGTGAATGCTTTTCATCGAGCAGTGTTGTCTGAAAGATGGGGCTTTGTGTTGATTGTAAAGCTATATTTATCCCCTCTGTAAAATGAATATTCTATCTCTATCGTCTCATTTTTATCGTTAGTCGCCACACTGCCTAAAATAAATACCGGAAGAGGTTCGGCATTATTGAAATAATTCTCCGGATCGCCGGGATTTATAATTTTTGTAGATAAAGTTCTCTGTATATCACTTAATACAATACTGTATCTCTTTTTGTATAAATTTATCAGTGAGTCGTTCACATCTATGGTGTGAATATCCGGACAAACGTTCATTGAAATATACTTTGTCTCGTCTTTCATCAAGATATCATTGGCATACCTGAGGCGATGTAGTTTGAGTACCTTGCCCTCGATAAAATAATTGATGTTGTTTACGTTGATCGAGATACCATCATTCATAATAGTTTTTTCCAACAAGATATCCGAAGGCATAAATCCTTCTTTTATCAGATTGTCGCGAAAGCGTTCTTTCATCGCTTCGAAAGAACCCAAAATACGGGTAAGGTGCATTTCTTTTGACCGATTGGTGACAAATGTTCCTTTTCCCTTAATTCTGATGACCCATCCTTGTTCTTCTAAATTGGACAATGTTTTTCGTGCTGTGGTATTGCTGATATTGTATCTGTTGATCAATTCATTTTCAGACGGCACTTTATTTCCCGGAGTGAGTTCTCCGGATTTTATCTGTTTTATTATTCCATTGCTGATCCTTTTATAAATTGATGCGCGTTTCATAACTAAGACGGGTCTTTTAAAAGTTTCACGAAATTATATAAAATAATTTGCTATAAGAAAAATATATCATACTTTTGCAAAATAACAACATAGTGCGTTAAGTTTAAATTATGAAAGATATAAGTTCATCACGTCTGAGGTTTATTATCTGGTTTGTGGTATTCATGTGTTTTATTGCCACCGGATTGAGTTTTCTTGACAGGCAGGTTCTCTCCATCTCGATAATAGAGATAAGGGAGCAGTTGCACATTGGGAATACCGACTATGGTATCATTAATACCTCCTTTTTGATTGGTTATGCGATCATGTTCACGCTTGGTGGCATATTGATTGACAAGTTCGGGAGCAAGCTCGGGCTGGGAGTATCTGTGGCTCTATGGTCCGTAGCCACTATTTTGCATGGCTTTGCCGATAATGTGGTTCACTTTGCCATATTTCGGTTTATCCTTGGTTTGGGTGAAGGAGGAGCTTTTCCTGGAGTGATAAAAGCGGTTGTGGAATGGGTTCCTAAAAAGAACCAAGCACTCGCGAACGGGATAGCGATCGGCGGTTCTGCTTTTGGTGCGGTAATAGCACCACCGCTCACTGTGATGCTGATGGATAGTGTTGGCTGGCGGGGTGTGTTCTTTATCGTAGGGGGTATAGGGGTAATTTGGGCTATTTGCTGGCTTTTGCTCCCGCATGTCTCGAAATACAAGAAGCAGGTTGAAGAGGCCATTACTGCTACTACCGACCAGTTGACCAACCAGCGTTTCAAGTTGATTGACTTGTTAAAGATAAAAGAGGCGTGGGTTTTTATAGTAGTCCGTTTCTTATTGGATCCGATTTTCTATTTCTATATGTTCTGGATTCCCAAATTCCTCAATGAAACCAAGAGTGTTTCATTGGAGGTGATTGGCAACCTGTTCTGGATTCCCTATATGGCACTTGGCATTTCAAATGTTTTCGGCGGATTTTTATCGGACAGGATATTAAAGAAGACCGGTAAGGTCAATTTTTCCAGAAAATTGATTATGGGGGTGGCCGCGTTGCTTACCATCGCCGCCATCTTTGTCCAGAATACATCTTCCATCACTTTGATCATCATTTTGTTAAGTATTGCTTTCTTTGCGCATGGGCTTTGGATTACCAATTATATTACCTCCATCAGCGACATATTCGGCCGGTCGGCAAGTTCAACCATTGTCGGGCTTTCAGGTTCAGCAGGTGCCATCTCTTCCTTGATTATTAATCCTTTTATGGGGGTGATTATCGCCAAATTTTCCTATAATCCGCTTTGGATTTATGCCGGTATCATGTATCCTCTGGCGTTTATCATTTTCACTGTCTTTATTCCGAGGATAAAAGCGGTTAGATGATGTGGTGATCCCGATAAATAGGAATAAGTAGTGGCAATGAGATAATTTCGTGACAATCATACGACTTTAAAAATGACATATAAAAAAATAAGCATGAGTAATATCAATGATTTTTTTACTTCCAAACTTGATCAGGAACTACGTATCGGTTTTTTTGGTGTTGGATATGATGTGTATTGGGGACAGTTCCCTGGCCTTTTGGACGAATTGATGGAAAAACACCGGATCATTATGGGCAAGGTTCCCAAGGAGAACCGGGTCATTATCGATTTCGGGATGATAGATAATCCCGAGATCGCTTATCAGAAAGCGGATGAAATTCAATCTGCCAATGTGGATATATTGTTCTGTAATATGCTCACTTATGCCACTTCGGGTACGTTTGGGGTTATCATAAGGAATATATCCGCGCCCATTATTCTAGTGGCCTTGCAACCTCGGAAGGCATTGGATTATTCCAAAGCATCAACTCATATGCAACTTGCCAATGATGATATCTGTGCCTTGCCCGAATTTGCAGCCACCTCTGTCAGGATGGGGAAGAGGATCCCCGAGATGATTATCGGCACGCTGCATGATGATGCTGAGGCGGATAATAAGATTGTGGAATATTGTCAGATAGCGAGGGTGTTGAAAGGGCTTAAGAGTGCGCACTTCGGACATATCGGGCATCCACTGAATGCTATGCTCGACATGCATTCCGACGCGACCATGCTCACAGTGTTTTTCGGATGCCATATCGTGCAGTGTGAAGCCAATGAAATTGTCACTCTCTTTGAACAGTGTAGTGAAGAGGAAGTTAAAAAGGTGGAGGATATGATCCTTGACTTTTTTGATACGCCGGATCCCGTATCCGATCCTATCTCTACTAAACTCCGGAAGGAAGATTTGCGTGTTTCGGCACAAGCTTCGGTCGCCCTGAAAAAATTCATCGATAATAAGAAGATCGATGGGTTGGCCTATTATTACAATGGTACTCCGGGGAGTACCGAAGAGTTGGTAATGTCCAATCTGATTGTGGGTAACTCCCTGTTGACCTCTTCCGGTTTCCCGATGTGTGGGGAATCCGACTTGAAAACATTGATTGCCTTGTCGATCATGAATTTACTTGGAATCGGAGGTAGCTTTGCCGAGTTTCATCCTGTCGATTTCAATGAAGATTTCGTGTTGGTCGGCCATGACGGCCCTCACAATGTATCGATAGCCGAAGGCAAGCCGGTTTTAAGAAGCTTGAAGAAATATCACGGTAAACCGGGAAGTGGAGCAGGTGTTGAATTTAACATCAAGGAAGGCCCGATCACCATGTTGTCCATCAACTCCACCTACGACGGGAAATTCAAGTTTGTCATTGCCGAAGGGGAATCGGTCAGTGGTCCTATTCCTCCTACAGGAAACACCAACACCAGGGGTTTCTTCAAACCCGATGTGCGGACATTCCTCTACCGATGGATGAAAGAAGGGCCGACTCACCATTTTGCATTGGGAATCGGGCACAAGGCAGATCTCATTAAAAAACTTGCGGATTACTTGCAGATTGAAGCGGTAATCATCGGAAAGGAATAAAAGCCTATCGAATATCATTTAGTCCAGCCTTAATGTCATTTTTTTTATTGGCAATCATTTTTGTCCTTATATATTTGCAATATGTTCATTCAGGTCTCGAAAGTCGTATGCATGCAACTAAAGCATCCGCTTTAGTTGCATATGCCTCCGATCTATATGTGAAAGTTGGGCATATTCATATTCTTAAGACAAAAAATGAAATTGATGAAACAGATAGGAGTTATACTGACAATTATTCTATTAATATGTTTGCTTGCCGGATACGCCTGTGGTGGAGAAGAGGGTGCACCCGATTCCCCTGCTCTAAATTTAAAACTGAAGGAGAGTAGTATCGAGTTAAAAGAGGGTGAAAGCATTGTTATAAGTATCGTTTCCGGTAATGGGGGATATAAAGTATTCGCCTCTCCCAAAGAAATCGTAACGGTGACAGCTGATAGCAAAGGAGTCAGCATTACGGCCTTAAAAGAAGGAACCGCAACGGTTACAGTAACCGATGAAAAGGATAAGAGTGCCACCATAAAGGTGAAAATAATGGCTCCCCCTTCCGAAGTGCCCCAGAATGTATTCAAGACAAAAATCCTAAGAGGCTTTGACATAGCTAGTGTGGCAGGAAATGATGTTTTGGAAGATGTGATTGAAAAATCTGGTGCCAATTTAATTCGCTTGATGTTTTCTTATAGGCCTCTTGTAAATAAAAATCCGCCCTATAATTTTAATGAAGAACAATTTGAGAATTTGAGACGGATAGTTGATTGGTGTGAGGAAAATAATGTCCACGTCGTGATAGACCCCCATACTACTCCCGGTACCAGGGACGGAAGCACTATTTATCCCGACGATGAATTTTGGAAAGATGCTAAATGGCAAGAGCATCTGATGAAGGTATGGATTCGTATTGCCAATGAATATAAAGATAGGGGCGACGTAATCGCGGGTTACGACCTGCTGAATGAGCCAGCAGTGCCAAGTGCTGATCTAACCATATGGAATGATCTTGTTGCTGATCTGACAAAAGCCATCAGGGAAACCGGTGATAAGCATACCATTATTGTGGAAGCTTGCGGGAGCCGTGCGCCAAACGGTGCTTATGTAGATCGGATTCCTTCTTTGGATAAATTGGTATTGCCCGATGATCCAAATTTAGTAGTGAGTCCCCATTTTTATGATCCATTGGCATTTACACATCAGGGAGTTATTGCCGGATACCCGGTTTTGACAACTACCTATCCGGGAGTCATCAATGGCGTTAATTGGAATAAGGAGAGGATTTCTCAAGAGCTGCAACCTGTCAGGGATTTCAGTAATAGATACCCCGATGTGCCAATTTACATAGGTGAATTTAGCACCTCGAGAATTTCCGGGCCGGCTGGGGATACT
>JBBACU010000104.1:0-7077 GCA_041656815.1 Proteiniphilum sp. | reverse complement strand
ACACTTTTCAAACAAGTAGGTTTCTTGCTGTTCGCGGCTTTGCTGCCCGCTCGCGGCCTCTTTGCCCAAGAAGAAGTGGCGGATAGCCTGCGGCTACCCGAGGTGGTGGTCACGGCTTCGTCGTCTAGAGAAACCATCCCGCCACAAAAGCTCTCGGGAGAAGAACTCAAGAACCTTAACAGTTTTTCCGTGGCAGATGCCATTCGTTACTTTTCTGGGGTTCAAATTAAAGATTATGGCGGTATCGGCGGGTTGAAGACCGTGGATATCCGCAGCATGGGCACCCACCACATGGGTGTTTTTTACGACGGTATCCAGTTAGGCAACGCCCAAAACGGACAGATCGACTTGGGGAAGTTCTCGCTCGATAATATTGAATCGGTCACCTTGTACAACGGCCAGAAGAGCTCCGTTTTTCAGCCTGCCAAAGATTTCGGCTCTTCCGGTTCCATCTACCTGCGTAGCCGCTATCCTCGCTTTGAGAATGGAGAACAACATAACCTTAGAGCCATTTTCAGGAGCGGTTCTTTTGGCTTGATTAACCCTTCGTTTTTATGGGAACAGAAGATATCGTCCACCATCTCCTCCTCGTTCAACGCGGAATGGACACGTGCCCACGGGAGGTACCAGTACAACTACAAACGAGTACATCCCGTCACGGGAGAAACAGCCTATGACACCACCGCCGTGCGGCAAAACGGTGATGTGGACGCGTGGCGCTTAGAGGCCGCGCTGTACGGGGTAATCGCCGAAGGAAGCTGGAACGTGAAATCCTATTATTATTCCTCCCAAAGAGGAATTCCCGGGGCGATAGTCAATAACGTGTGGCAACGCTCGCAACGGCAATGGGACCGCAACTTCTTCACGCAAGGCTCCTTTCAAAAATCGATTACCCCGAAATACGATATCTTGGTCAACGCTAAATACGCCAACGATTACATGCGCTACCTCAATCCCGACACCACCCTGCTGTATATCGATAACTCCTTTGTCCAACAAGAAGCGTATGTCTCGCTGGTAAACAAATACGCGCTGTTAAAGAACTGGGATATTTCACTGGCAACCGATTTCCAGTGGAACACGCTGCGTTCTGACCTCGATGGTTTCGTGGCCCCGACGCGTTATACCACGCTGCTGGCAGTTGCCACGGCAGTCGATCTTGGAAAGACAAAGATCCAGGGAAGCCTCCTTGCCACGCTGATCAATGACTGGACTGCAAACGACCGTAACCTATCTAAAAGCAAGATCAATAAACCGATGTACTCCCCTGCCCTGTTTGTTTCTTACAATCCGTTCTCCGGGCATAACCTGAATGTCAGGGCTTTCTATAAACACATCTTCCGTATGCCCACCTTCAACGACTTGTATTACACCGATATAGGAAGCGCCGATCTTGAACCGGAATACACGCGCCAGTATAACGTGGGCGTGCAATACGGCAAAGATTACCGCGGACGTGTCATTCGCCAATGGGATATACAGGCCGACGCCTACTTCAACCGGGTGACCAACAAGATTATAGCTGTACCCAAGGGAAACGGGATGTACCGGTGGATGATGATGAACCTGGGACAGGTAGAGATAAAAGGAGTGGACTTCGCGGCATCTGTCGCCTCGATGCCGCTTAAAGAGTGGTTACTCACCTTGAAATTGAACTACACGTACCAACAGGCCGCGGACCTTACCCGGCGAACGAACAAAGAGCTGGAAAAACTCACCTACGGTGGACAAATAGCTTATATCCCATGGCATAGCGGCTCGTTAACCGCGGGACTGCACCATGGCCCATGGCAATTGAACTACAGTTTTATCTACGTGGGCGAACGGTACCGGGCTTCCGCGAACACCGTCGAGAATCACGAGCAGCCTTGGTACACCAGCGACCTGTCGCTTACCCGCTCATTCAAACTCGGGAAAACCAACCACAAGGTTTTACTCGAAGCAAACAACCTGCTCAGCCAAGACTACGAAGTGGTACTGAATTATCCCATGCCAAAACGTAACTATAAACTAACATGGATGGTAGAAATATGAAACATCGATTCATCATACTATGGCCCGCGCTGTTCGGGCTTCTTTTACTCTCTTGCCGTGAGGAGGTACCCTTCTTTCTCTCCGAAGAGACGGTGGTCGATCCCGGTACTACCGGCTCCGGCCTGTACACCGGTTTTTACCTGCTGAACGAGGGAAATATGGGAAGCAACAAGGCATCGCTGGACTACTACGATTTTACTTCCGGGACCTATACACGAAATATGTACGCCGAGAGAAACCCGTCGGTACCCAAGGAACTGGGAGACGTGGGCAATGACCTGCAACGCTACGGCAGCCGGCTCTATGCCGTTATCAATGCCTCCAACAAGGTAGAGGTGATGGACGCACGGACAATGCAACGCGTCGGGCAGGTAGATATTCCCAATTGTCGGTACATAACATTCCATGAAGGATACGCTTACGTGACCTCTTATGCCGGTCCCATAGAGATATTCCCGGAATACAAGCAGAAAGGATACGTGGTGAAAGTGGATACGGCCACGCTGCAAGTGGTAGGACAATGCGTGGTAGGGTACCAACCCGACGGCATCGCTGTCTCTAACGACACTCTTTACGTGGCCAATTCCGGTGGCTACAGGGGAGCGAGCCATCCCAACCAGTATGAACGAACCGTTTCCGTGGTCGATATCGCCACGTTTGCAGAAGTGACTCAAATAGACGTGGCCTATAACCTCCACCGGGTAATGACTGACCCGGGGGGCAACCTCTGGGTTACTTCACGGGAAGCAGGGGGGGATAACCCTTCACGGCTCTTTTTTATCGACCGTGAGCAGCAGAAGGTGACCGATACCATTCCGCTTCCGGTGAACGACATGTGGATGGACGGTGACTCGCTCTACCTCCTTGGCGAAAGGGGGAATGCAACTGGTTCAGCCGCCGGGAAACGACATTTTTCGATCCTGCATACTGCCTCTCGTCAGGTAGTAAACAACGCTTTTATCACGGATGGAACGGAAAAACTGTTCGAAATTCCTTACGGCATCATGGTGCACCCGGAGACGAAAGATATCTTTATCACTGACGCGGGCGACTACATCAATCCCGGCCTTTTGTATCGTTTCGACCGCTCGGGCAAGAAAAAATGGAGCGTGCAAACGGGCGACATCCCGTCCCGCTTCGTGCTACTCCCAAAAAAATTATAAAATCATCAGCTAAAAATTTTTATCATGCAAGTATTGCTAAACATAAGAGATTCCGCTGCCTCATGGAGGATCGCGTTGTTTCTCCTTTTTATTGTTCTTGGAACAACCTCTTGCACCAAAGAGGGATCCGGCGATGAAGGAGAAAATCCTTCCGGTGGAGTTTCTCCCTATATCACGCGGGTGTTCGAGTACCGGCCGGCACCGGGTCAATTTATCAACGAACTCCCGAAATACGCGACGGGCGACACCCCGGAAACTATGGCCAAGAAAGCGGAAGCAGCCATCGCCGGGAATAAGGGCGGGTTGATTTCGCTGGGTGGTTTTGGCGGCTACGTGGTAGTAGGCTTTGACCATACCATTAAAAACGTAGAGGGAAAAACCGACTTCACCGTGCTGGGGAACGCGTACGCGGGCAATAGCGAGCCGGGCATCGTGATGGTATCGGTTGACAACAACAAGAACGGGATTCCCGACGACACGTGGCTTGAACTGGCTGGAAACGAATACAATAACAGCGAGACCCTGCATGATTACGAGATCACCTATTACCCGCCCGACGAGAACAAGACTCCTGTCCCGCACGAGACGCTCCCCTACGTTACTGATAAGACCTATATTCGATGGACTACCAACGGACATGGCGACGGGTACCTTTACAAAACCAACTTTCACGCGCAAAGCTATTGGCCACGATGGGTTAATGAAAACGAACTACAGTTCTCCGGGAGCAGGCTGCCGGAGAACCAAACAATCGAAAGCGGTATTTATACTCTTTATCCCTATGATTGGGGTTATGCCGACAATATGCCGAATAACCACGCGGCTGCCCAATTTGATATCGACTGGGCTGTCGACGAAAACGGCAAAAAGGTGCCCCTCCCTGGTATCGACTTTATCAAAATATACACGGCCGTGCATCAATTTAACGGCAGCATCGGCGAATCATCCACGGAGGTTAGCGGTATCATCGATTTGAACGTGGCACATGAACAATAACGATAATTAACTTAATACATCTATTCACTAATCATTTATATAAACGTAACAATGAAAAAAAATCTATTCTTTTTAACGCTCCTTTTCTCGTTGCTATTCATATCGTGCGAAAAGGAAGAAGTAGTAATCATCACAAAAGTGGCAGATCTCGAGAGTAAGCTTACCCAACCCGAATCGGAATGGACCGGCGACAAGTCGGGTACGGAGATCGAGGGCGAGTATGGTCCTACTTGGAAGAATCAATTCAGCGGGGCTGATAACCTGTTTGTTTTTGATAACTATTTTACCGACTTTTCATGGGGCGGCTTCATGTATACCAACAAAAGCGATATCACCACCGCGGATTATACCAACAACAGTGCCATCACGGGAAAAGCGGTCAGCGGAAAAGTATACCTCACGGCCAGTACCTCTTCGGGTACCCCGGCCATGATCTCCTTCAAAGACGGGGCAAGCCACGTGATTAAAGGGTTGTATGTTACCAATAGCACCTACGCCTATCTCTCGATGAAAAATGGAGACGACTTCGCGAAGAAGTTTGTAGCGAACGACTGGTTCAAGCTCGCGATCCGGGGTACTGATGCTTCCGGCAATCCAACACGAGCGATAGAAGTGTACCTCGCTGATTTTCGTAACGGGAAAACCGATATATTGAACACGTGGCAATGGGTAGATTTGACTGGACTGGGTGCGGTGAAAAGTCTTCACTTCGAACTCACCTCGACCGACAACGGCGACTGGGGAATGAACACTCCCTCCTATTTCTGCATGGACGACGTGGAAGCAATCATCGAATAAAAAAGCTGTACGCGATTAATAACGTACAGCTTCTTACTACTATTATTATTTTGAGGGGAAAGGTATGCCAAGCAAAATGGCTATACCTTTCTTTTTTTACTGCACCGCTCCCTCTATCACGCCAGCATAAGGCCGGGCTTCCGCTTTCCTCTTCAGGTAGAAAATCTCCGACTCGTCTTTCGAATCCCGCACGATATCCACCAGCTCGAACCCCTCTTTACTGAGCATGTTAAGCACGGCGATCATGCCGTTGAACGACACCGCACGGCGGCGCTCGTCGGTAATCTGCGGCGTGCGCCCCCCTTGGCCGTAATCGACCCTCACCGTGATCTTCGAGCTGAGTATCGGTCCCGAGTCAGACCATATCCGGATGTAGTCGGCGTCCAGTTCCTTAATCGGCTTTTGATCCACGTACTGGGCATTGGCCAACGTTGCTGCCCCAAAAATGAACAGCGCGAGAAAAAAAAGTTTTGGTTTCATACGTTTCATAGGTTCATAGTTAATAATTAGTCATATTGACTTCGTCCATTTTCTGTCGTCACTCGGCAAAGCTCAGTAAACTTAGATATTTTCTCGCGACGGCATAATACAAATAAATTTGCCTTCTGCACATCGCTTATCGAAAATATTCAAACAAGTTTGGTTATGCTCTCGTTCCCAATAAATTGCCACATTGGCACATTAGCACATTGGCACATTAGCACATTGGCATATTGGCATATTGGCACATTGGCACATTGGCACATTAGCATATTAGCACATTAGCACATTAGCACATTAGCACATTAGCACATTAATCAAGTTTCAATACCGCGAGGAACGCTTTTTGCGGCACTTCCACGTTACCCACCTGCTTCATGCGCTTCTTCCCTTCCTTCTGTTTTTCGAGCAGCTTCCGTTTCCGGGAGATATCCCCCCCGTAACATTTGGCAGTCACGTCTTTACGGACGGCTTTCACCGTCTCTCGAGCGATGATCTTGGCCCCGATGGCTGCTTGTATAGCGATATCGAACTGCTGCCGCGGAATCAACTCCTTCAGTTTCTCGCACATGCGGCGGCCGAAGGTCTGCGCGTTATCCACGTGCGTGAGGGTGGAGAGCGCGTCCACCGGTTCGCCATTCAGCAGGATATCCAGTTTCACCAGCTTCGACGGGCGGTAATCGTGCATTTGGTAGTCAAACGACGCGTACCCTTTTGAGATGCTCTTCAATTTATCGTAGAAGTCAATCACGATCTCGCCCAGCGGCAGGTCGTAAATGATCTCGATCCGGTTACCCGAGATATACTCCTGCTTGATCAGCTCGCCCCGCTTACCGAGGCACAGGGTCATGATGGGCCCGATATACTCGGTTTGGGTGATTACCGACGCGCGTATGAACGGTTCCTCGATGCGGTCGATGAGCGTTAGGTCGGGCAACCCGCTCGGGTTATGCACCTCCTTCATGCCGCCGTGTTTATCGTACACCCGGTACGACACGTTGGGCACGGTGGTGATCACGTCCATATCAAACTCGCGCTCGAGCCGTTCTTGGATGATCTCCATATGGAGCAATCCCAAGAAACCGCACCGGAAGCCAAAGCCGAGGGCGACGGACGATTCCGGCTGAAAGGTGAGCGACGCGTCGTTCAACTGCAATTTATCCAGCGATGTCCGCAGGTTCTCGAAGTCCTCGCTCTCGATGGGATACACTCCCGCAAAAACCATCGGCTTCACCTCCTCGAATCCCTCGATCGCTTTTTCGGCGGGGCGTTTCACGTGCGTGATGGTATCCCCCACCTTCACCTCTTTCGATGTCTTGATGCCCGAGATAATATATCCCACGTCGCCGCACTCTACCTCCTGTTTGGCCATCATGTTGAGTTTCAGGATACCCACCTCGTCGGCGTCGTACTCTTTCCCGGTGTTGATGAACTTCACCATGTCGCCTTTTCGAATGGATCCGTTCTCTATCTTGAAATACGCGATGATACCTCGGAAAGGGTTAAATACCGAGTCGAAAATCAGTGCTTGCAGGGGTGCCTCGGGATCCCCTTTCGGTGCGGGGACTCGTTCAATGATTGCCCGCAGGATCTCCTCGATCCCGAT
>JBBACU010000103.1:0-7085 GCA_041656815.1 Proteiniphilum sp. | reverse complement strand
GTGCCCAAGAGCGTTATCCGGAAGCTATACGGGAAGGCCGTCCTGATTGAAGAGATAAACAAGATTGTCACCGACGAGGTGGGAAATTTCATTCGCGATAACAACCTGAAAATACTGGGTGAGCCCCTTCCCGATGAAAGCGAAGATAAGCAGGTAGACCTGGACAAGGACGAGGTGCTGAAGTTCTACTTCAACGTGGCCCTTACTCCCGAGTTCGACCTGCCGTTAGACGGCATTGAAGTAACCTCTTACAAGGTAAAACTCGAACCCGAGCTCCTCGAACAACAGATCGCGTCATACAAGCAAAACTACGGCACCTATGATGCTGTGGAAGAAGGGGCATTGGATACGGACCTCATCAAGGGCACGCTCACCGAACTGGCGGGTGAAACGGATAAAGAGGACGGGCTCGTGATCGAAAACGCCATCCTCATGCCTTCCTACCTGAAGGAGGAGGAGACCAAGAACAAATTCATCGGTGCAAAAGTGGGCGACAACGTGGTGTTTAACCCCAAGGCAGCGTACGATAATAACGAGGCGGAAGTGGCTTCGTTGTTACAGACTACCAAAGAGGAGGTGAAAGGTATCACGTCTGATTTCCGCTTCGATATCCTGGAGGTGACCCGCTACAAGGAGGCATCGATGGACCAGGAGTTGTTCAACAAGGTACTGGGAGAAGGAGCAGCTACTACCGAAGAGGAGTTCAAGGCGAAGGTGGAAGAGATGCTTGTAACGCAGTTCAAGCCGAGTGCGGACCATCTCTTCATCCACGAGGCGAGAGACCTCATCGTGGAAAAGATGGGCGACGTGAAGTTCCCCGACGAGTTCCTCAAAAACTGGCTGATGAAGTCGAGCGAAGAACGCACACTCGAAGAGGTCGAGGCCGATTACCCAAAGATATTGGAAGACCTCAAGTTCCACGTGGCAAAACAGAAGATCGTGGAAGAAAACGATATCAAGGTGGAGTTCAGCGATATTGAAGCGCTGGCAGAAGAGGTGGCCCGCGCCCAGTTCGCGCAATACGGGATGACCAACCTCCCCGCCGACGTGCTGAAGAACTACTCCAAGAGCCTATTGGAGAAAGAAGAGAGCATCCGTGACTTGTATGACAAGGCCACCGAGAATAAACTGATCGACTGGCTGAAAGAACACGTTACAGTGATCGAGAAAGAGGTCTCCACCGAAGAGTTCAATAACCTGATGAGCGAGCACGCGCACCATCACGGCGAAGGAGAAGGACACGAGCACGACGAAGATGGAAACGAGCTGCTCGAGGAGACAGAAGATGCCGCGGGCACCGAAGCAGAAGTAGCGGCTGACGAGGCTTCGGGGACAAATGAAGAAACGGCCACCGCTGAAAAAAAGCCGAAGGCAAAGAAAAAAGCAGTTTCCAAAACCGAGAAACCTGCCCCGAAAAAAAAGGACGAAGCATCGGAAACGGAACCGGACGAAGAAAAATAATCCTTGGCAGGGGGGAATAGAAGCACTGTTTTTCAGGTTTTTATTTTGAAGTTCGGAGATAGATAACTATTTTTGTTCGACGAATTTAAACGCGTGCCTGCCTTCTTAGGAAATCATGGCACTTTATTTGCAGGTATTCTATCGCGAGGTAAATCCACCTGGCATGAAGAATAAAAACAATTGCATATGAACAACGATTTTAAAAAATACGCGGTCAAGCACTTGGGCATGAACAGCGCCCGCCTGGAGAGCTACATGAATATCACGAGCCAGGGGTACATTTCGCCCACCATCATCGAAGAGCGGCAGCTCAACGTGGCGCAAATGGATGTATTCTCGCGGCTGATGATGGACCGTATTATCTTCTTGGGTACCGTCATCAATGATTACACGGCCAACGTGATCCAGGCACAACTGCTGTACTTGGACTCGGCTGACCCCGGGAAAGATATTTCTATCTATATCAACTCGCCCGGCGGCTCGGTATATGCCGGCTTGGGTATTTATGACACCATGCAATTTATCTCGAGCGATATTTCTACCATTTGTACGGGTATCGCCGCGTCGATGGCGGCCGTCTTGCTGGTGTCAGGCACCGAGAAGAAGCGTTTCGCCCTCACCCACTCGCGCGTGATGATTCACCAGCCGCTCGGGGGCGTTCAGGGGCAAGCATCCGACATTGAGATCACGGCCCGTGAAATCGCGAAAATCAAACAAGAGTTGTACGCCATCATATCCAACCACTCCGGGAAGCCGGTCGAGGATGTGGCGAGAGACTCCGACCGCGACTTCTGGATGACCGCAAGCGAAGCCAAAGCATACGGGATGGTGGACGACGTACTGAAGAAGAAGTAAGTAAACCACGATACAACAAGAATGGGAAAAAAAGCGAACAGCAGCAATCATTGCAGTTTCTGCGGGAGAAGCGAACAGGAGGTGAACCTGCTTATATCCGGAATCACCGGCTTTATCTGCGACATGTGCGCCGAACAGGCGCACGAGATCGTGAACGACTCGTTCAAAGGCACCGGCAAATCGGATATCGGCATCTCCCTCTCCTCGCTGCCGAAGCCTGCTCAAATCAAGGAATTTCTCGATCAATACGTGATTAAGCAAGACAACGCCAAACGGTTTTTATCGGTCTCGGTGTACAACCATTACAAGCGTATCTTGCAGAAAAACGTGAAAGACGAGGTGGAGATAGAGAAATCAAACATCGTGATGGTAGGCGCCACCGGAACCGGGAAGACGCTGTTGGCGCGTACCATCGCGAAACTCCTTCAAGTCCCCTTCACCATTGTGGATGCCACGGTCCTCACCGAGGCCGGGTACGTGGGAGAAGATATCGAGAGTATCCTCACGAGACTCCTGCAAGTGGCCGACTACGACGTGAATGCCGCGGAACGGGGCATCGTCTTTATCGACGAGATCGATAAAATTGCCCGAAAAAGCGATAACCCCTCCATCACGCGCGACGTGAGCGGTGAAGGCGTACAGCAAGGGCTGCTGAAGCTTCTGGAAGGCTCGGTGGTGAACGTTCCCCCGCAAGGGGGGCGCAAGCACCCGGAGCAACGAATGATCTCGATAAATACCAAGAACATCCTCTTCATTTGCGGGGGAGCCTTCGACGGCATTGAGAAAAAGATCGCACAACGGCTTAATACGCGGGTGGTGGGATACGCCGCCAGCAGCCAGAAAGCAAATGTCGACAAGAACAACCTGCTTAAATACATCACCCCGCTTGACCTGAAATCGTTCGGCTTGATCCCTGAAATCATCGGGCGCCTTCCCATCCTTACTTACTTGGAGCCCCTTGACAGGGAAGCATTGCTCCGTATCCTCGTGGAACCGAAAAACTCCATCATCAAGCAGTACCAGAAGCTGTTTGAAATGGACAACGTCGCGCTCACGTTCGATAAGGAGACATACGGGTACATCGTGGATAAGGCCATCGAATTCAAGCTGGGGGCGCGAGGACTACGATCCATCGTGGAAGCCATCATGATTGACGCGATGTTTAATCTTCCCTCCGAAGAAAAGGAGAAGAAAAAACTTCACGTCACGCGCGCGTACGCCGCGGACCAGCTCGAGAATTCAGACCTCCATCACCTGAAAGTGGCCTGAGAACGACTCGCTGCTCCATAGAAAAAAGCTTACGAAGCCCGAACGGCTGTTGCATGATAGCCCGGCAAAAAAACGCATGGTTATCTTGCGTTTTTTTAATGGCTGAACCCATCGATTCCCAACGCGTACCTCACTTTCCATAGAGACTGAAAGCTATTATTACTAAAATCTCACGATATATTTGGTACGAGCGAATTTTTGATTTATCTTAGAAGTGCCATTGCTCTTCCTATTTTGCATGGAAGCATGGCAAAAAACCAGAAGTTGAAAATATAGAATTCTTTTTTAATTTTGCGCCAACCATACGTTGACAATGATTTTATATCTGGGTAATTCGCTCGATGAAAAAACAAGATTTATTATACAAGGGACTCAAGGACTATTTTGGGTTTGATACGTTTAAAGGCAATCAAGAAGCCATTATTCAGAGTATCTTATCCGGCAATGACACGTTCGTGCTCATGCCCACGGGCGGGGGAAAATCGCTCTGCTACCAGCTTCCGGCGCTGCTGATGGAAGGAACGGCCATCGTCATTTCCCCGCTTATCGCTCTCATGAAAAACCAGGTAGATGCCATGCGCAACTACAGCGATGAGGATGGGATTGCCCATTTTCTCAATTCATCGCTCAATAAACAGGAGATCGAGGAGGTGAAAAAAGACGTGCTCTCCGGGAAAACAAAAATGCTTTACGTGGCTCCCGAGTCGCTCACCAAGAACTCGAACGTGGAGTTCTTGCGCGGTATTAAAATCTCGTTTTACGCGGTGGACGAAGCCCACTGCATCTCCGAGTGGGGGCATGACTTCCGGCCGGAGTACCGGCGCATAAGGCCCATCATTAACGAGATATGCACCCGCCCCATCATCGCGCTCACGGCCACGGCCACCCCCAAGGTGCAGCACGATATACAAAAGAACCTGGGCATGACCGAGGCCGAGGTCTACAAATCATCCTTCAACCGCCCCAACCTCAACTACGAAGTACGGGGCAAGACCGAGCAGATCGACCGGGAGATCATCAAGTTCATCCTATCGCAACGCGACAAGTCGGGCATCGTCTATTGCCTCAGCAGGAAAAAAGTGGACGACTTCGCCAAGATATTGCAGGCTAACGACATACAAGCGCTTCCTTACCATGCCGGGATGGATGCGGTTAGCCGGAGCAACAACCAAGATGCTTTCCTCATGGAGAAGGTAAACGTCATCGTGGCCACCATCGCGTTCGGGATGGGGATCGATAAACCCGACGTGCGCTACGTGATTCATTACGATATTCCCAAGAGCCTCGAAGGATACTACCAGGAGACGGGCCGGGCCGGCCGCGATGGCGGAGAAGGCAAGTGCATCGCCTTCTACTCGAGGAAAGACCTGCAGAAACTGGAGCGCTTCATGCAAGGCAAACCAGTCTCGGAGCAAGAGATAGGGAAACAGTTGCTGCTGGAAACAGCGGCCTATGCCGAAACATCCATATGCCGGAGAAAAGTGCTTTTGCATTACTTCGGTGAAGATTATAACGAACCAAATTGTGAACATTGCGATAATTGTTTAAATCCAAAAGCAAAAGTGGAAGCCAAAGAATTACTTATTACTGCTTTAGAAGCTATCGCTGCTCTTAAAGAGAAGCAAAAAACCGAATACCTGATCGATTTTCTTACCGGTAAAGAGTCATCGGATATAGAGACATACGGTCACGACAAGTTGGAAGAGTTCGGATCGGGTGCCGACGAAGAGGCTGCAACGTGGGAAGCAGTCATCCGCCAAGCATTGCTCGACAACTATTTAAAGAAGGAGATCGAAAACTACGGTATCCTCAAGATCACAAAAAAAGGGAAAGATTTTCAAAAGAAACCGGTGCCGTTTAAAATCACGCGCGTCGACGAGGACGAGGATATAGCCGACTTGGACACGGATGATTCCGATGTGCTGGCCTCCGGCGGGGGCAGTGGCGGCGCGGCCGACCCGGTGCTCTTCTCCATGATGAAAGACCTGAGGAAAAAACTTTCCAAAAAGATGGATGTGCCTCCCTACGTTATCTTTCAACCCTCCTCGCTCGAAGCAATGGCTACCTCCTATCCCATCACGCTGGACGAGTTGCAAAACATTCCCGGTGTGGGCGCGGGAAAAGCCAAACGATACGGCAAGGAGTTCGTGGAGTTGATCAAAAGGCACGTCGAGGAAAACGATATCACCCGCCCCGAAGACCTGAGGGTAAAGACGGTCGCCAACAAGTCGAAACTCAAGGTATCGATCGTACAGGCCATCGACCGCAAAGTGGCACTCGACGATTTGGCAGAATCTAAAGGGATAGATTTCAACGAGATGCTATCCGAAGTTGAAGCAATAGTTTACTCGGGTACCAAGATAAATATCGATTATTTCCTGAACGAGGTGATGGATCAAGACGTTCTTCAAGATGTATATGCTTACTTCAGGGAGACGGAGACAGACGACCTGGAAGCAGCGCAAGAGGAGCTGTCCGAATATACCGAAACGGAAATTCGGCTGGTGCGCATCAAGTTTTTCTCCGATATGGCAAACTGATTCGATGATGTGATGATTCGGTGATGAGTTTGGTGGTTCGCTCGTAATTTTAAAGCGAGACACGGATAACAATGAAAATAGCGAATAAACTATTTGCGCCGCTACCCGTTATTATGAGAGGATGGACGCATATACCTCATGAAAATAGAAAGGCTGATGACCCAGAATGTTGTTAATTAGTTATCACGAGAGGATGGACAAATATGAAATATTTACAGAATATTAATAGCCCCGCCGACCTTAAGCGGCTTAGCATTGGACAACTGGAAGCGGTTTGTGCCGACTTGAGGGAATTTATCATCGAACAGCTATCTCTCAACCCGGGGCATTTCGGCTCGAGCTTAGGCACCGTGGAGCTGACCGTTGCCCTTCACTACCTCTATAACACGCCGTACGACCGGTTGGTCTGGGACGTGGGGCATCAAGCCTACAGCCACAAAATTCTCACGGGGCGCCGCGACCGGTTCCCCACCAACCGCAAGCTGGGGGGGCTCTCGGGATTCACGAACCCCGACGAAAGCGAGTACGACACGTTCGCTGCCGGGCACGCTTCCACTTCCATCTCCGCCGCGTTGGGCATGGCCGTGTCGGCCGAGCTGAACAACGAGACCAAGCGCCGCATCGTGGCGGTTATCGGCGACGGTTCCATGACGGGGGGACTGGCCTACGAAGGGCTCAACAACGCTTGCTCGCATCCGAACAACCTCCTTATCATCCTAAACGACAACAACATGTCGATTGACAACAACGTGGGAGCGATGCAGGACTACTTGGTGAAACTAACCACCTCGCACAAGTACAACCGGATGCGAAACCATATTTACCAGGGATTTAAAAAGCGAAACCTGATAACGGACAAGGAGAAAAACCGGGTACTCCGATTCAATAACAGCGTGAAATCACTCCTTACCAAGGAGCAGAACCTCTTTGAGGGCTTCAACATACGCTACTTCGGGCCGG
>JBBACU010000102.1:0-7156 GCA_041656815.1 Proteiniphilum sp. | reverse complement strand
TTTAGGGTGGCAGCTCGCCTATCCCTACCTGATTAAGCAGTTATATAATTTTTACGGGAATACTTCTATTATTTGTGATCATTTCGGGAACTTGAAAAAACAAGTGGATTTTTTAATCGATATGGCACACGATGATCTCTATTTTGCTGGATTAAGTGATCATGAGGCATTGGATGATAGACCCATCGCCCTTACCTCTTCTCTTTTTTATTATCACCACGTTAAATTGTTTGCTGAATTTGCCGGGATACTTAACGAGAAAGAAGCAGAAAAGGAGTACACGAGAAAGAGCGAGTCAATCAGGCAGAAAATCATTCAACATTTTTTCAATAAAGACGGGCAAGTAGATAATGCCACGCAGACAGCTCAAGTATTCGCGTTATGGTATCAAATAATCCAAGACAACAAAGCAAGAGATAATTTGATAAATAAACTCGAGGAATCATTTGCTAAACAAGGGTGGCATATCTCTACCGGTATCTTTGGTACGAAGATGTTATTCGATGTGCTGCGAGATCTCGAGAAAGAAGAGTGGGCTTATGAAATCGCGAACCAGCCCACATTCCCGGGATGGGGACACATGTTAGGACAGGGGGCCACTACCCTCTGGGAAACATGGGCATACTCCGACAACATGTATTCTCAAAATCACCCGATGTTTGGCTCTATCAACGAGTGGTTTTATCGCTCCATTCTCGGGATTAATGCAGTCGATCCCGGCTTTAAGAAAATCATGATCAAGCCACAGGTACCCGAGGGATTATCGTGGGCATCAGGTCACTATAACTCTATTCAAGGGAGAATAGGAAGTACTTGGAAAATAGATGAGGATCGATTCTATTTAGATGTAGAGATACCGGCAAATACAGTTGCCGAAATTTGGCTACCTAAAAATAAAGGAACAATAGTCTATGAAAGTGGTTTAAAAATTAACGATTCAAAAAGAATATTGAATAAAAGGGTGGAGACAAATTATATTGTTGCACAGGTTGGTTCAGGTAAATATAATTTTCAGGTATCTCATGAAAACTTGATGAATAGATTTAATCCAAAGGAGTTATCCATTTCTGATTATTGATGAACTGTTTTGTGAGAACAAGATTCAACTGTTTGTTTCCGGCAAACTGATAGAGCAATATAAATATTCTCGCAAGACCAAAATTTGCATGTTTTTCCCACTCACTAATAAAGGTGATATTAGGTTCGAGTGTTGTCGAGCGGAGGTACCGGCTATTTCTTCAGGAATTCAGTAAGGATAAAGATGGTTTGACCGTCTACCCGCGCCTGCACGTGCGTGGGATCGTCTTGAGACAACCTGATTCCCCGCGCCCGTGTGCCGCGCTTCACGACCATGGAAGAACCTTTTACCTTGAGGTCTTTTATCACGGTCACGTCGTCCCCGTCAAAAAGTTGGTTCCCGTTACTATCCACCACTTTTGTTGTTTCTTCGGCCGCTTCCATATCTTCGGCCGTCCATTCGTGAAAGCACTCTGTGCAGTGAAACAGCGCGCCGTCAAAATAGGTGACGCTGCTTTGGCATTTTATACAATTAGGCGTTTGTGTCATGTCGATCTTGTTTTTTCCGCAAAGATACGCCCCAAATCCCGTTATTCAAAATTTCCCGGTTTTTAGTGCCAACACTGATTTCACGATTCATGATTAGATCATTGACCTCGTCCATTTTCTGTCGTCACTCGGAAAAGCTCAAACAAGTTTGACTTTGCTCTCGCTCCTAAGAAAATTGGCACATCGGCACATTGGCGCATTGGCACATTAATCACATTAGCACATTAATCACATTAGCACATTAATCACATTGGCACATTGGCACATTAATCACATTAGCACATTAATCACATTGGCACATTGGCACATTAATCACATTAGCACATTAATCACATTGGCACATTGGCACATTAATCACATTGGCACATTGGCACATTAATCACATTAGCACATTGGCACATTAATCACATTGGCACATTAATCACATTAAACAATCTCGATGCCTTGTTCTTCGCACAGTTCGAGAGCCATTTCCCGGAGACGAAACTTCTGTATCTTGCCGCTGCCCGTCATGGGGTACTCCTGCACGAAAAAGACGTACCGGGGGATTTTATACCGTGCTATCTTCTCCCTGCAGAAATCGCGCACGTCGTCAACTCCTAGCCGGTAGCCCTCTTTCGGGATAATGAACGCCCCCACGTCCTCCCCGTAGCGCGAGGAAGCCACTCCCACGACCTGCACATCTTTCACTCCCGGCATGCGATAAAGGTAATCTTCCACCTCCTTGGGCGAAATATTTTCTCCTCCCCGGATAATCAGGTCCTTGATTCGCCCGGTAATGCGGTAGTTCCCGTTGTGGTCTTTTACCCCCAAGTCGCCCGAATGCAGGAAGCCATCCTCATCGATCACTTGGGCGGTTGCCTCGGGATTCTTGTAATACCCTTTCATCACATTGTAACCGCGACAACACATCTCGCCTTCCACGTCCGGCGGGCATTCTTTTCCTGTCTCGGGGTTGATCACCCGGACCTCGGTAAACTCGTAATCACGCCCCACGGTGGTGCACCGTACCTCGAAAGGGTCATCCACGCGGCTTTGGGTCATTCCAGGGGCCGTCTCCGTGAGGCCATACACGCTGGTCAAGTCCATGAACATCTTCTCGTTCACCTGTTTCATCAACTCTTCAGGGCAGAGGGATCCCGCCATGATACCGGTGCGCAGCGAGCTCACGTCGAACAGGTCGAACATGGGGTGGTTCAGCTGCGCGATAAACATGGTGGGTACCCCGTGCAGCACGGTGCACCGCTCCTTGTGGACCGAGGCGAGGGTGACCAGCGGGTCGAACCGCTCCACCATCACCTGCGTGCTGCCGTGCGTGAGGCAGCACATGGTAGCCAGTACCACCCCGAAACAGTGAAAAAGCGGCACGCAGACACAACACTTGTCGTCGGCCGTGAATTTCATGTGCACGCCGGTGAGGTAACCATTATTGGCAATGTTATGGTGGGTGAGCATCACCCCTTTGGGGAAGCCGGTGGTTCCGGAGGTATACTGCATATTCACCACGTCGTGGCAATCAGACAGGGATCGCAACCGGCTGAATTCTTGATCGGCAACATTCTCCCCCAATAGCAGCAACTCGGCCGTATTGTACATGCCCCGGTATTTCTCTTGCCCGATGTAGACCACGTTCCTCAACTCGGGGAAACGGTTGGAGCGTGCCCTACCCCGTTGGGCAGTTTTGAGTTCCGGAACCAGATCGTAGATAATATCGGTGTAATTGCTACCCGCCACGCCGTCGGTCATGCACAACGTGTGCATATCCGAGTCCTTCATCAGGTAGGCCACTTCTTCGGTTCGGTAGTTGGTGTTGACCGTCACCGCCACGGCGCCGATCTTCGCGGTCGCGTAGAGAAAGGTAAGCCAGTCGGGCACGTTCTGTGCCCAGATGCCCACGTTGCTTCCCCGGGTTGCCCCGATGGATATCAGCCCTTTTGCCATGGCATCCACCCGCTTGTTAAAGGTGTCCCATGTAAAACGGAGATCGCGGTCTGAATAGACGATATATTCTTTGTCCGGCGTCTCGTTGGCCCAGTATTCGAGCCAATCGCCGAGTGTTCGATTAGAAAGTTGGATAGGTGCCCCGGGCTCTTGGTGTGCCGAGGTCTCGCTGCTTACCTGGCCGCGTTGGTCCGGCAACAGCACTTCTGTTGGATGGGTTTGGCCCGACAACAGCACTTGGGTTGGATGGGCTTGTTCTATGGCTTGTATGCCTGTATGATTGCTCATGGAAAGATTGTTTTTGTTGATCGTGTTGGTTATGCCGGCGCGTAGACAACGGCCAGGATTTTCGCGAGTGAGCCGTCCCCTGCCGCGACCAAGTGCTCCACGATGGAATCATAATAGATGCTATCGCCCGCGTGCAATTCATACTTCTCTTTCCCGTAGTGCACCACCACGGTTCCTTCCAGCACGTAAAGGAACTCTTCGCCCTCGTGCGACGAGAAGCTTTTGTCCGCGGTAGCCGGCTCGATATCGATAAGAAAAGGCTCCATGTTTCGTCCCGCTTTCCGTGCCGCCAACGAAGTGAAGTTCATGTGCGAGTGATTGTCGGTCAAGTGGCTCGTGAAGGTTACGGTGTGCTGTCTATCTTTTGACCGGTGGATCACGGGCCCCGTCTCGTTGCTGTCGTCCAAGAAAGTACCGGGGCGGACTCCCAGCACCCGGGCAATCTTGATGATCGACGCGAGAGAAGGAATCCGCTCGTCATCGAGGATTCTCCTCACCTGCTCTACCGTGAGATCTGCTCCCCTGGCCAGTTCCTCTGCCGACATATTTCTGTCGGCACATAAAATCTTGATCTTTTCCGTTACTGTAGTCATTTTGTAGGGATTGCGTCTCGCAAAAATAATAGAATAGAACTAAAACAGCAAATAATACTGCAAAATGTTATTTTTATTCTGCTTTTCACAATAATCCAAAACCCTTATGCGCCCAAGCGATTCGCACGTCCCCGAACGCGGGGGACGATATTGGAGCTCGCGGAACGGTTTGTCTCCTCTTGGACGATCACGTTAATTTTTCTCTATTGAAAAATTTTCCGGTTATTATTCTTCGTGAATACAAAGAATCAGGTACTTTTGTCGGCCGGATGGCGGACGGCTTGTTTGAGCGGCCGGGGTAAAGCTGCCCCGGCGGCTGCAAGGCGTGATTTCAAGCAAATGGAAGAGAATAAGTTAGTTCGAATAAACAAGTATTTCAGCGAGGTCGGCTATTGCTCGCGCAGGGAGGCCGATAAACTCATTGAGCAGGGCCGGGTCACCATCAACGGCAAGGTGGCTGAGATGGGCAGCAAGGTCTCCCCGGGCGACGAAGTTCGTCTGAACGGAAAACCAGTTTCGGGAAGAGGAAAAACAACAGGAAAAGGGGGCACGAACAGAAACGAGCGCGAACACGTGTATATCGCATTCCATAAACCGCGCGGTATTGTTTGCACCACCGACACCCGGCGGGAGAAGAACAACATCGTGGATTACATCAACTATCCCGAGCGCGTCTTCCCGATCGGCCGGCTTGACAAAGACAGCCAAGGCCTGATCCTGTTGACGAGCGACGGGGACATCGTGAACAAAATTCTTCGAGCGGGGAACAACCACGAGAAGGAGTACTTGGTTGCCGTGAAGCGCCCGATCACCAAATCGTTTATACAGGGAATGGGCAACGGGGTTCCTATCCTGGGGACGGTCACCAAAAAATGTTTCGTGGAACAGCTCGACAAGTTCACGTTTAGAATCATCCTTACCCAAGGCTTGAACAGGCAGATCAGGCGTATGGCCGAGCACCTCGGCAACGAGGTACACAGGTTGGAACGCTACCGCATCATGAATATCCGGTTGGATGTCCCCGTGGGCAAATGGCGGCATTTAACCAAGAAGGAGCTTTCGGAGATCTTCCGGCTCATCAGCGACTCCTCCAAAACCACGTGAACGGGAGCCGCGACCTTGTTTTTACTAACTCGATGTGTATGCCGCGCACACGCGCGTCGCGTGAAAACCGGCACTTCGGTTACTTCGCGCGCCCGTTACGCCAAAAATCAGGACCCACGTACTTCGCGCGCATGCTTTTACCTAAAAATCAAGACTTCACGTACTTCACGCGCGCTTCACCTAAGAATTAGTACTTGATATTTTTAAAAAGCACCCGGTTTTCACGGGCTTCGTTCAGGCGGATCAATATCTTCTCCCGGTTATAATCAGAAAAATCATCGGTCCCGTTTCCCATGATAAATCCCAGCAGGGAGCGCAGTTCTTCGTCCGAAAACTTGTTCATGATCTCGTCGAACGGCTCTTTGGAACCAATCTCGAAACGGATAAACGCCAGCCTCGACTTGGCCGTGGGGAAATCGGGTTCAATCTCCAGGAGCTCTTCCAGGTAATTTGCCGCCTGTTCAAATTTCTCCTGTGCCACGCTAATGTTGGCCAGCCGGTCCAAGATATCTTCATTCCCTTCCGACACCAAGGCCGCCTTGATGTATGCTGCTTCAGCACGCGGGAAATCCTCGTCGTGAAATGCCAGTTCGGCCTCGAGCATGAAATAATCAAGGGTTTCGCGTTCCGCTTCCGGAATGCGGGCAAAAAGCTCGTTCGCCCTTTCGTAATCGTCCTTGTGCACGTAAACGAAGGCTCGCTTAACCAAGATGTCCTCGCTCCCGAACAAGGCCTCTTTCCTATCGATGAGTTTCATCATCTCATCGTATTGTTCCATCGTGGCGTATGCCTCCAGGAGGGAGTCGTACACCGTTTCGTCGTTGGGCGACCGTTGCAAGCACTCCTCGAAGATAGCGATCGATTCGGCCAGGTTATCGTTCAGGAAAAGCGACAAAGCCTTCATCTTGAGGACGCTTGTATCATCCTCGTTCACCGTGAGCGCGAAGTCGAACGCGTCCACCGCTTTCTCGTGCTGTTCATTCATGGAATAGAGCTTGCCGATGTTCACCCACCCGTCGTAAGAATAAGGGTCGATATCGAGCAGCTGATTATTGTACTCGATGGCTTTTTCGAAGTTGCCTTTCATCTCGTGGGCATAGGCGAGATCGACGATGGCGTCGGTATTCAGCGGGTTGGTTTTCATGCTCTCCTCGAGCAGGAGGATGGCACGATCGAACTGGTCCACGTCGTTAAGAAGGTACCCCACCTCGGTAATAAAGAAGTAGTAATCCTCCTCGTTCATATCATTCTCCTGCATTTGGTCGATCAACTGGTGTGCCTCATCGGTTCTATCCAGGTGAAGCAACGATTCAATCTTCAGGAGCGGGAGGTCGAGGTCCCCCTCGTCCGAGATCCACCGCGTGAAATCGAGCGCGTCTTCGTACTGTTCGGCATAAACCAGCATCTTCACCTTCATCAGCATCAGCTCGGGGCTCCCGGGGTGCATCTTGAGCCCTTCGTCAATAAGCAGTTCTGCCTCCTCGTTATCGCCTCCCGTGTTGTAATAGTCGGCTAATGCCGCGAACTCGTCGGCATCGAAGTACATCTTCTTGCCGAGCGAACGCGTATGCTCGTATTTCTCGACCAGCGAAGTAATATCCAGTTCGTTATCTTCCATTAAGTTTCACCCTATCTTCTTGCTGTTTTGTATCTTATTTGGTCAT
>JBBACU010000101.1:0-7193 GCA_041656815.1 Proteiniphilum sp. | reverse complement strand
CCCTGGTACTACGGTTACGGGGGTTATGGTTATGGTTATGGTTACGGTGGCGGGTACCACCATGGCTTCTATGACGGCTATTACAGCAGTCTGGCCACCAACCGGTCGGGAAGAAGCTCCGGCAGTTACCGGACCAGTTCAGCAAACCGGACCTCTACCGCGGCTTCAAGATTATCCGCTAGGGCGTCTACCGCGAGCACCCGCTCCGCGGTGTCGGGGAGGACGGCTTCCGGCATGAGCAACAGAAGTAGCTCCACCGCGTCCAGAACGAGGATCATCGATTCTTCGGGCAGGGCATACGACGCTCGGACCGGCCGTGCCGTTGACCGGACAGGAACCACCGCGCGATCGAGCTCCATCAACCGGGCCACTCAATCGCCCCGCTCCAGTGAAAGCGGCCGTTATAGCACGTCGCCCACTACCCGGAGCAGCTCTGGCTACGAACGAAGCGCGACCACGCCGTCAAGGAACACCTACCAACGGAGCACCACTACTTCTCCGTCACGGAGCAGCAGTTCCACGTACCAAAGTACGCCGAGCCGGAGCAACAACACCTACTCCACGCCTTCGAGAAGTAGCTCCACTACCCGAAGCTCTACCTTCTCCACGCCAAGCAGAAGTTCTTCTTCAAGCACAAGCAGCAGCTCCGTGGGTAGTAGCAGCAGGAGTTCCAGTGGTAGCAGCGGGCGCTCTAGCGGCGGCCGGAGGTAACGCGTCCCAAACAATAAACCTGTCTCGTAAAGCGCTCGAACGTGCCGGCGGGACAGGTTTTATACAATAAAGTTAAAGATGAATTGATCGTATGAAACGAGCATGAACATTGCCACATCCAAGATAATGATTAAAGCGAGTTCCATATGATGCCTTTGAAAATAATAGTTTTAATCGTATGAAAAAAATCACCAGTATATTTTCTATTCTATTTCTCTTCTCAACGCTCCTTCACGCGCAAGGAGAGTTGGACGCCCAGCGTTTTAGCAGGGAAGACCTCTATGGTACGGCCCGGGCCATGTCGATGGGAGGGGCATTCGGCGCGTTGGGAGGCGACCAAACGGGTGTTTCCATTAATCCCGCGGGCATTGCCGTGTACCGCAGCTCGGAAGTAACGGGAACGTTGAACCTGTCAAGCGAAGGCTCCTCCGTGAGCGATCAAAGCAATAGACACACGAGGTTTAACATGAGTAACCTGGGATTCGTGGGGTATTTTCCATTGAGGAATGATGTTATCCCCCTCGTTAATTTCGGGTTCACGTACAACAAGCTTAAATCGTTCGACAAAAACATATCGGCATTGGGCAGCCCCAACAGCACGCTGATCGATTATATTGCCGACGTGAGCTACGGGGAGGATCCCGATGCTTTATTATGGGTCGAAGATCAACCCGATCCCTTCATCACAGAGCCGTGGCTTCCCGTGCTGGGACGTAACTCTTACCTCATCTATCCCGAAAATGGAACCGGCCCTAGGTACCTCCCGCTGGATACGCGTGGGGACAGGGCATTCAACGAGATCCAAACACGGGAACGGGGGTACATCGATAATTACGACTTCACGGTAGGTACCACCATTAACGGAGTGCTCAACCTCGGGCTGTCGATCTCGATCAAAGACGTCTCGTACAGCCTCACTTCCGACTATCTGGAAGATTACAACGATACCGGCGATGGCGGGTATACCCTTACCAACTGGTTAACCACGAGTGGTGCCGGGGTTAGCGCCAAGTTCGGTGCCATCTACCGGCCCATGAATGAACTGCGGCTGGGGATCGCCTATCACACACCTACCTGGTACGCGTTAAACGAGACCTACGAGGCAGAAGTGGATGATAACTTGGCGGCTTACGTGAACGATCCGGAGTACGAACCGGGACGATTCTTTTCGGCACGATTCAAAAATGACTACGACTTGAAGACACCGGGCAAGCTCGTGGCCAGCATCGCGACCGTGCTTGGAAGCCGTTTCATCGCGAGCATGGACTACGAGCTGGTTAACTACAGCAACATGCGGTTGATGGTTCCTTCCAATGGTTCGGGCCAGTCGGGATGGTACGACATCGACAACGAGTACATCCAACAGGACTTTAAGCCGGCTTCCACCGTCAAAGTGGGAGTGGAGTACCGGCTAACACCCCAGCTATACAGCCGTTTAGGCTACGCGTGGATGCAAAACCCATACGACAACGAGTTCAAGGAGAGCGGCGACGCGGCCATCAGCGGCTCGAACACCATCTTCCGGCTCGAGGGCGACACCCACTACTTCACCGGTGGAGTCGGGTACCGCTTCAACCGGAACTTCTACCTCGATGCCGCCCTCGTTTACAAGACGCAATCCGACGACCTCTACCCGTTCCCGAACCTGTTCACCGAAGGAAGGGAAGAGCTCGTGATCGACGCGACTCCCTTCGCCCTGAAGAATAACTCCATCCGCGGGTTAGTCACATTAGGGTACCGGTTTTAGATAAATTACGGACGCGTCCAACCCCGGAAATACAGGTGAAACGCGCGTACGCAAACGTATTTTTCATAACAAGGCAAATAGAGGCCGGAAGGATTCCTTCCGGCTTTCTTATTGGTGATTTTCGGTAAAAAGGGGTACCTTCGCGTGAAACACGAAACAACACAGTAAAAATGGGGGAAGAAAAGAAAGGATACCTCGCGTCGGGCAGTGCCAAGAAAGTAACCGCCCACCGCTTGAGGGAAATGAAACAAGAAGGGGAGAAGATAGCGATGCTCACCGCGTACGACTACTCCATGGCCCGCGTGATTGATCAAGCGGGCGTGGATGTCATCCTGGTGGGTGATTCGGCGTCGAACGTGATGGCGGGCAACCGCACCACGCTCCCCATGACGGTCGACCAGATGATTTACCACGGCCGGTCGGTCATGAACGGCGTGAAACGAGCCATGGTGGTAATCGATATGCCGTTTGGCAGCTACCACGCGAGCCCGGCGGAAGCGGTCACGAACGCGGTAAGGATCATGCGGGAGACAGAAGCCGATGCCCTCAAGCTCGAAGGGGGAGAAGAGATCATCGAGGCAGTGAGAGCGATCCTTAGCGCCGGCATACCCATCATGGGACACCTCGGGCTGATGCCCCAGTCGATCAATAAATACGGTACCTTCGGCTTGCGGGCGAAGGAGGAAGAAGAGGCGAACAAACTCATAGAGGATGCGCACCTTTTGGAAGAGGCCGGATGCTGCTCCATCGTGCTGGAAAAGATACCCGCCGCGTTGGCGGGCAACGTGGCAAGGGAACGCTCCATCCCGATGATCGGTATCGGCGCGGGCCCTGAAGTGGACGGGCAGGTGCTGGTGATGCACGATATGCTGGGGTTAAACAAAGGCTTCTCGCCCAAGTTCCTTCGCCGTTATGCCAACTTGTTCGACGAGATCACCGCGGCGGTACAGCAATATAGCAAGGACGTGAAGTCATCCGATTTCCCTTCCGCCGAAGAGAGTTATTAAGCCTCCCGCCGCTCAGCAACCGTGTAAGGAGGAGGGTTGTTATTCCGGTGTTAGTACCACCACGCGGGAATTTCCATTAGGTACTCGTAGTCCTGCTTTTCGTAGTCCATCCGGCAACAGTAGTGCTTTAACCCGTTCGACACCACGATATAAGGCACCTTGAGCACGCTGTTGTAGCGGACCACTTGGTCAAACACCTCCCGCGTTATAGGCACCCGCGGCTCCTTGTACTCCACGATCATCACCGGTTCAAGCCGCTGGTTATAGATCACCGTGTCGCACCGGCGGGTAAGCGAGTTCAGCTTTATTCCCGCTTCATTGGCAATGAGCGACGAGGGATACCCCTTTTCTGAAATCAGGTAATGCACGAAATGCTGCCGCACCCACTCCTCCGGGGTGAGTGCCACGTACTTCCGCCGCAACGGGTCAAAAATTTCAGGCGTGGACCCGTTTTTCCTGATTTTTGCTTCAAAAGAGGGTAAATTTAGCGCGTACATTGTATCTTTGTATAAGATGGGATGCGCCTCGGCATTGAACAAGCGAGCTTGACACTGCTCTCGGCTTTCACTAAAGTAAGACATTTTCTCGCAACAACATAATCCAAACAAGCTTGGCTTCTGTTCGTATTGCTTAACGAAAATATTCACTATCTTTGTTCAATTAGGAGGGCCCGGTTCCGATTCAAATAGGATGAGCCGGGACAAAATTACCTCTTTTTCACGAGAAACGAAACAAGATGCAACCGCGCGGAACAACATAAGGGAGACCGAACGAAGAATTATGAGAACAAAACAAGAAATCGTGGAGAACTGGCTCCCGAGATACACCAAAAGGGCGTTGGGCCAGTTCACGAAATTCATCCTGCTCACCAATTTTCAGAAGTACGTGGAGATCTTCGCGGACCATTTTCAAGTACCGGTAACCGGCGCGGACGCGAACATGCCCAATGCTTCCGCCAACGGGATCACCATCATTAACTTCGGGATGGGAAGCGCCAACGCGGCTACCGTCATGGACCTGTTAAGCGCCGTATCACCCACCGCGGTCCTCTTTCTTGGTAAATGCGGCGGTTTGAAAGCCCGAAGCGGGCTGGGGGACTACATCCTTCCCATCGCGGCAATCCGGGGAGAGGGTACTTCCAACGACTACTTTCCACCCGAGGTGCCGTCGCTCCCGGCATTCAGCCTGTTACGGGCCGTCTCGTCCAACGTGCGTGATTTCAACCGGGA
The DNA here is from genome assembly GCA_041656815.1 of Proteiniphilum sp. Classification (GTDB taxonomy): domain Bacteria; phylum Bacteroidota; class Bacteroidia; order Bacteroidales; family Dysgonomonadaceae; genus Proteiniphilum. Next base: position 2,499 of record JBBACU010000101.1, on the reverse strand, counting down.
CTACTGGACCGGCACCGTTTATACCACCAACCGGCGGGTGTGGGAGTACGACGACGAGTTCAAGAGCTACCTCAGGCAGATACGCGCGATGGCGGTGGACATGGAAACAGCCACGCTCTTTACCTGTGGCTTCGCCAACCACATCTCCACAGGGGCCTTGCTGCTCGTGACCGACCAACCGCTGATATCAAGCGGGGTGAAGACGGAAAAAAGCGACCAGGTAATCACGGAGAACTTCGTGGAGGAGCACGTGAAAATCGGGATCAAATCGCTCTCTTCCATCATGAACCAAAGTTCCACCATCAAGCACTTGCGGTTCGACTGGTGATGATAACCCACACTCGATAACAACGATTTTTTATGGCCGCACCTGCTAAATGGACGTTCGAGACGATCCGTAAAAATATACAACAACGCCTTTTCCATCCGGTCTACCTGTTGATGGGCAATGAATCCTACTTTATCGACGCGATCACCGAACAACTCGTCGAAACCGTGCTCACGGAAGAGGAGAAGGACTTCAACCTGCATACTTTCTACGGGATCGACGCCGACGTGAACGGGGTCATCTCCGCCGCTCGCCGTTTCCCGATGATGGCCGAACACCAACTCGTGGTGGTCAAAGAGGCGCAGCAACTCGACAAGATAGAGCTCCTGGAGGTGTACGCTAAAAATCCGATGCCTTCCACCATCCTGGTGATCGGGTATAAGCACGGCACGGCCGACCGCCGCAAAGGATGGGTGAAAAGCATTGAAAAGGCAGGCGTTCTTTTCGAATCGAAAAAATTATATGAAAATCAAGTACCTTCGTTTATTACCGCGTGGTTTAAAGAGAAAGGAATCGGTATTGACACGAAATCGGCGCAGATGCTCACCGATCACGTGGGAAACGACATCAGTCAACTGATCCCGCAGCTGCAGAAGTTGGAGATATCACTCGACGGAAACTCTCGCCGGGTTACTTCCGAATTGATTGAAAAAAACGTGGGGATTAGCAAAGATTTTAATAATTTTGAACTGCAGAAAGCCATCATTCATCGCGACGTGGCCGCGGCTAACCGCATCGTGAATTATTTCGGGATGAATCCCAAAGACCATCCCCTGATCGTTACCGTGACCGTGTTGTTCAATTATTTCAGTAACTTGCTGGAATGCTATTGGTTACCTCGAAAAGATGAACAGAGCATTATGAATGCGCTCAACATACGCTCCGCTTTCTTCGCACGCGATTACCTGACGGGGGTACGGAATTTCAACGCGCACAAGGTGATGGATATCATATCGGACCTGCGCACGTTTGACGCCCGCTCCAAGGGAGTAGACAACCTCTCGGCCTCGCAAGGCGAGCTACTAAAAGAGCTGGTATACAGGATACTGCATTAATTTTCAGCGATCCAATCCACGATCTTCTCGCTCATCGGGCTCTCCTTCGGTAGGACCACATCGACCAAGTGCCCTTCCTCGTCCACCATGAATTTCTGGAAATTCCAAGTTACCTCTTGATCAAGTATCCCGTTTTCGGATTTTTGAGTCAACCACTGGTAAAGCGGTGCCTGATCGTCGCCGGCCACGCTTATTTTATCCATCATGGGGAAAGTAATACCGTAATTTACCTCACAAAACTCCTTGATCTCGGCATTTGTCCCCGGTTCTTGCTCGTTAAAATTATTGGCGGGAAAACCGATTACCACGAAATCACGCTCTTTATAACGCTCGTAAAGCGTCTGTAACTCTTCGTATTGAGGCGTGAGTCCACATTTGGAAGCCACGTTCACTACCAGTACCTTCTTTCCCTTGAGATGGGCTAGATCAAACTCGTTCCCGTTAATATCCTTCACCTTGAAGTCGTGAAATGATTTCACGGCTATCGCATCCCGATCATTCCCTGTATAATCTGTTGTTTTCATATCCTCTCGTTTTTGTTGGTTCCGGCCCGAGCATTGAATTGCCATGCTCCCGAACAGGACCAAAAGAGTTATAGCTATCCATCGTTGTATCATACCGTTTTTATTTATTGATTCTCGTTCTATTTTATAATAAACAGTTAGAAGGCTTTTCAGTTCACTCCCGCGATCAGGCTACTCCTCCTAAAAATAAAGTACACTTATGTTGACATATTTTAAGGCATCATTGCCTATCTTCTTGATACATTTGTGAATTATATATTATAGTCTTGTACACAACAAATGTAAATAATAGGTTAGGATACATTTGTTTCGGGTTAAATGATCAATTATCTACGGTGGATTACTTTTGTGTATTCTCGGGTTTAACGTTTATATTTCAGGATAAAACAAACATTTAAAATACTATATATAAGTATATTATGATTATTTTATCAATTAAAAGATCAACAATAACCGGTAGAAATGGGTAGGGTAGGGGAATTATGTTAAATAAGTCATATTTTGATGATATTACATAGTGTATATTTGTCTTTTGTGACCATATAATTAAGTTTTAGTTTATTCGATATATGACTGTTACCATATGTATATC
>JBBACU010000100.1:0-7206 GCA_041656815.1 Proteiniphilum sp. | reverse complement strand
CGGCATTCTCATCTACTTGCAACGAAAAATTTCCATCTATATCCGTTACCGTGCCGTTCGTGGTACCTCTTTCTATAATATTGGCCCCGATAATGGGCTCGCCATTTTTATCAAAAATCCTTCCGACAACCTGTCTCTTTTGTTGTTGGGAGATCAGTTCGGAAACAATTTCTTCAATTTCTCCTGGTATAATCTTTGCTTCATCTCGGTAAACAACGACTTGGTTATCTAATATCGTGTACGAGAGTTCTGTCCCGGATAAAATATTGTCGAGAATTTCCTCGATATGTCGAGAATGAACGGCAATATCTACTCTCTTATTAATGACCGTTTTAGCATTCCCGGCGAAAATAAACCGGAAATCGCTTCTCTTTTCAATCTCTTCACAAACTTCTTTGATGGAAGTAGATTTTAAACTCAGAGTCAATTCAACGCCTTGTGAATAACCGGTAGCAGCCTGAGAAAAGAGGATGCAAAAAAATAGAAGGAGGATGGTTATTCTCATGATTTTAAATGCATGTTTAAAATTATTGACGGATTTTTCCTCTTCAATAGAATAATTATCCATATCTTTGTAATTATTTTAATTATTAATAACGAGGTAATTAGAATTAATAGGCCGAACGGTATTCGCAGTATCGTTTGGCTTTTTTTGGTCTTTATTTTAATTTATCCATAGGCATTTGTTTTTAACATGGTTTACTCTTTATAAATATATATCAGTTTGTCTTCCTTTCTATATTTCGTGGAAGAGATTAACGTGAGGGCCTTCATCACATTGTCCAAGTTGTTGGAAAGAATGATCTTCCCGGTGCAAGTGAGGCCGTGAAAAGAAACATCATCATCAAAATTAAAAGAAAGATTATAATACCTTCCTATCTGTTTGAGCGCTTCCGTGATGGGGGTGTCTTCAAACGTGAGATACCCCTCTTTCCAACTGGTAAAAGCGTGAACATTTACTTTCCGTGTTTCGAAAGTTCCGGTTGATTCGGAGTAAACGGCCTGCTCTTCGGGTGAGAGAAATACTTCTTGCTCGTCATCGGATCGCAGGCTGACGCTTCCTTCAACCAGTACAACGGATGAAAGAGAACCGGAATAAGAAGATATATTGAATTTTGTCCCGTATACCTTTACTTCATAAGCTGACGTGTGTACATAGAATGACTTTTCCTTATCGGGAGCCACTTCGATATACATTTCACCGGAAAGATGAATTTCACGGGTTTTCCCCGCGAAAGTAGAGGGGAATTCGAGGGAGGAACCGGAGTTTAACCACACTCGTGTTCCGTCGGATAATGTAATTTGTGATCTTTTCCCGTAAGGTACAATCAACTTGTTTATTGTATGTTGCTCGATGGAAATCTCTTCAGTTCCTTCGTCTTCACTCCTAACCTGTGCGGTTTGACCGTCGTCTATCTGGATATCCACGTTACTTCGAAACGAAATGGTTTTGTTGCCGGTAATAAATAGGATATCTTCTGATTCCAGTTCATTTCCTACAATGTAATTACTAGAGGCGATCAAATCTTCTCCGGATTGATTCATCCCTTTCTGAATGTAAAAGACAGATATGACTAGTAGGGTAGCGCATGCTGCCGCGGCATAAGTGAAACGACGTAGGTTACGCTTCCGGTTATAGGTGCGTAAGGATTGATCCAAACGTTTAATGGCTTCACGTTTCTTCTCTCGCGGCAACTTGTGAGATGATATGGTTACATTGCAGAAATGTTTTTCCGCCAATTCGATGTTTTTACGTTCTTCCGGGTGTTGCTGTAAGAAATCATTCCAATACGAATCGAGTTCATCTGTAGGGAATAATTTCCATTCAATGAATGTTTCATCTTTTAGAAACCGGGTAAAATCGATATTGCTTGTTTTCTCTCGCATAGATAATTATAAAAAATCAGCGTTTATTAACGGCTCTTTGTTATAAAGACGGGTATGAATCCAAAACATCATCGTTTTTTCAAGAAAAGTATAATTTTAACAAAAAAACAGTTGATGAGATGGTTTAGAAAGGTTCATTGAAATTAGACTATTCTTCGCCATGGTATAACGCAAACAAGTTTGCCTTCTACTCATTTGGCTTAACAGAATAGTTCGTTTTTGAGAAGTGTGCTGTTTTGGAGAGAGTGATTAGCTAAAATGGAGAATTAATTTTTAATCGTTTTTTTGCTGGGAATTTATTTTGACTTACTCTTTTTATCAATTCTATTTTCAGGGTTTTGTCGGTTATCCCAAAATGATAATATGTGGATTTCATGTTCGAAAATTTCGTAGAAGATTAAGTAAACATTCATTACGATAACACGTGTTCTTTTGTCTTCCGAGAGTCTTCCGATAAACTCATTTTCTGAAAGAGCATCCGTTACTTGTTTGACTTCACCTAAAAGCTTAAAACTATATTTGGTATTTCCGTTTCTTAAATTATAAAAGATTAACGTGCTTTTAAGTTCGGAATCTGCCCGGTTAGACCATATTACTGTTTTTCTAGCCATATTGTCATTTCTTCCATTACTTGCTCGTGGGATTTGTAATTGCCGTTTTCAATATCCTTTCGTCCGGCTTCAACTGAATTTCTTTGATTTTGGCTTAACTTATACAGTTCTTGCTCGGAACTATCGAAAATAGTCTGTAATGCTTTCAGAAAAGCCTCATTATTTGAACTTTTTATACGAGAAATCAGATTTTTTTTTAAATATGAAGTACTGTTCATGATTGTTTGTTGTTGATTGATGATTAAACTACGTTCTTGTTTCAATTATATCCTTTTTCGGATATCAAGCATGAAGAATGCGCGGTTGATTTTATAATTTGAATTTTAGTTGTCGCATATCCACACCGTAGTGCTCGCTTAATTTGTCCAAACCTCTTTCATATACCTCTTCCCAATCGTGCCAGCAACTCACGCACGATCTTGCGACCGGATGGCCGGGATATGTCAATGGTGGCTATTACTTTATTATTGTTCATTGAATCGTTCTCCTTTCTCTGACAAATATACAAATTAATTAATCATTCCACTATTAATCATTCACTTTATCATTAACAGAAGCAGGGTGAGGGATAGCGAAGATTCTTTCAGTTTGGTGACTGATTTGCTAACGAGGTTGCGGGAAGCGGCGATAGAGATTTGCATGATGTCCGAAATCTCTTCATAACTGCACTCCTGGATATAACGCAGGTAAATAATTTCACGTTGACGTTGGGTGAGCCGGTTCAGGACGCTTTCCACTTTCTGGCGGATCTCTTCGGACTCCTCTTTCATGATAAGTTCATCCTCCACCGTTACATTCAGTTGAAAAGGGAGGTATTCATCCATAACCTCCTCCGTGGAAGAGAACCCGGGAAACTCCCTGTTTGTTCGTTTCAGATCGATAAGCCGATTTCGCAGCGATCGGAAAAGATAAAATTTAAGGTTGTCTATCTCGTCCAGCGAGGAGTGATGCGTGCAGAGCTTGTAGAAAACATCATGGATCGCGTCCATCGAAGTATGATCGTCGAAACCCAAATGGCGCGCGTACGAATAAAGGCGGTCCAAGTATTCGCTGTATGTTGCGGCGATATGTGGAAACTGGATGGTTGGCATGCAATGGAAATCTCCAAATTTCCTACAAATTAATAACAAAAGCAAATAAAAATGAAATATTTTGGGGAAATATCTTTCGAATTTTCTTTTATTGTAACCTCTCGTTTCGACTTTGAAAGGATAAACCGGATGAACAGGGCTATGCTTAAGTGAAGTTTGTTTCACGACCATGAGGTAAAATCGCTCGACTTTCGCGATATTTGTAAAACGATACGTTTACTCATACAACATCTCATATAACAATGCACCCTTTCCTGTATAAAATAGCGGAGATTTTTCACGAGCAATACGGCGACCGGCTGTACACTTGCACGTTCGTGTTCCCGAACCGCCGTGCCGGGATTTTTTTTCAAAAATACCTCGCGGAGATTGCCGGGAAGCCTCTTTTCTCGCCCACGATGTTGACCATCCAGGAGCTTTTCGAAACCTTCTCGTCTTACCGCCCCGCCGAGAAAATCGAGATGCTCGTGTTGCTTCATGACCTGTACGGCAGGATCAGTGGCTCGAATGAGTCATTCGATGATTTCCTGTACTGGGGAGAGATGTTGCTGAACGATTTTAACGACGTGGACAAGTACCTGGTGGATGCTCGCGATCTGTTTCGCAACGTGCATGATTACCGGTTGCTGGACGATGATATGAGCCACCTTTCCGAAACGCAGGTTGATGCTGTCCGGCGTTTCTGGTCCCATTTCATGCCGGTGGAAGGCAATAAAGCCAAAGAAAAGTTCCAGGAAACCTGGGAGGTGTTGCACGAGCTTTACTCCTCTTTTCGAGAAGCATCGCGTACCCGGGGACAGGTGTACGAGGGGATGATGTTCCGGGAGGTGGCGGAGCGGGCGAAAGCAGGGGAATTGGGTGATCCGGAGGATAGGAGCTATGTTTTCGTGGGCTTGAACGCGCTGACGCCCTCGGAGTCGGCATTGTTGCTATACTTGAAAAACAGGGGCGCCGCTGATTTTTACTGGGACTACGAATCGCCGTTCGTGCACGACGAGCAAAATCGCGCATCGAGGTGGGTAAAAGAGAACCTCGGCCGTTTTCCTTCCCGCTATCCATTGAAGGATTCGTCGGGAGCAAGAGAGAAAACAAAGATTGAAGCGATCGGGATTCCCTCGGGAATAGGGCAGGCCAAGCAGGTGGCTCAACTCCTTTCAGGATTGATCGCCTCGAACAAGATTCCCGATCCGGACGAGGCCATACAAACGGCCGTCGTGTTGCCGGACGAAAGCCTGTTGATGCCGGTACTCTATTCCATCCCGGAAGAGTTCGGAAAAATAAACGTGACCATGGGATACGCTCTTTCTAATTCCTCGGTGGCACTCCTTGTGGAACTGGTTGCCCGCCTCCAGCAAAACATACGGGAGAAAGAAGGGGAAGCCCTGTTTTACCATCGTCATGTAAAGGCGTTGCTGAGCCATCCCCTGGTGGTCCTATCCGCCCCGGCGGATGCGGCAACCTTGAGGCAAACAATTGTCGCCTATAACCGGAGCCTGGTCAGCCTGTCGGATATCCCTTCTCACCCGTTGTTGAAACAAATCTTCACGCCAATAGCACGTTGGCAAGAGATAGGTGGTTACCTGAAAACAATCCTTACCTCACTCTACAATAGCCTAACCGAAGAGAAGCGGGGTGGAGATAAACGAGACAGTGAGAAACCAGACAGTGAGAAACCTGGGGAAGAGCGTACGGAAGGGAGCACGCGCGCCATCGACCTGGAGAGGGAGTTCATCGTCCAATGCTACAAAACGATTACCCGGTTGGAAGATAGCCTGCGCGGAGGATCCGCTAAGATGTCAGTGGAGACCTATTTCCGTCTCTTTAAGCAATTGACGCGTGGGATTAGTGTTGCTTTCAGCGGTGAACCCTTGTCGGGGTTGCAGGTGATGGGGGTGTTGGAGACACGGGCCATCGATTTCGAGAACCTCATTATTCTCTCGGTCAACGAGGGGGTATACCCTTTGCGAAGCGCGGCCAGTTCGTTTATCCCGTACACGTTGCGGCAGGGGTTCGGGCTGCCTACCCGGGAGCACCAGGACAGTACCTACGCCTACCATTTTTACCGGATGATCAGCCGGGCAAAGCGGGTGTTCCTTCTCTACGATACCCGCTCAGAAGAGATGCAGACAGGCGAGATAAGCCGTTACTTTTACCAGTTGAAGTACCTTTACCCTGATCATTTCGAGATTGCAGAGCGGGTAGCGACATACGATGTGGCAGCCCCCGAAATTCTTCCCGTGTCGGTATCCAAAACCCCGGCAGTGATGCGAAAACTGGACGCGTTCAAGCGAGGTGGAGAGTCGTTTTTTTCCGCGTCATTGATCAATAATTACATCAATTGCCCGTTGCAGTTCTATTTCACCGCGGTGGAGGGGCTTTCCTTGGAAGATGAAGTGCAGGAATCAGTTGAAGCCGACGTGTTTGGCTCCATTTTTCACCGGGTGATGGAGATCATCTATAACCGGTACAAAGGAAAGACGGTCACGCCCGACGTGCTGAACGAGATCTCCAAGGACGAGGAACTATTAACCGAGGCTCTTGAGAAAGCCTTTGCGCGTTACTACTTCAAGGACGAAACAAAGCAATACCCGTTAGAAGGGCAACACTACTTGGTGGCAGAAATCCTGAGAAGCTACGTGAAGCAGACGCTCAAGGTGGATCGGCAATTTACTCCTTTCGAGTACGTGGACTCGGAATACCGATTTAGCCAGCCATACCATGTCATTGATTCGTTGGAGGTTAATTTCAAGGGAAGTATCGACCGGGTAGACCGGGTGAAGGAGATGCATCGTATCATTGATTACAAGACAGGTAGTGGATCTACCGAGTTCAAGGAGATCCCGCAACTGTTCGATGCATCTAAGAATAACCGGCCTTGCCAGATCCTGCAGTTGTTCGTCTATGGCCTGTTCTACTTGATGGAAAACCCTGGCGCGCGCATCTCTCCCGCGGTATATTACCTTCGTGCCGTTTACAAGAACTTTGACCCCACCATACAGTACGATAAGCACTCCATTGACGATATATCCGTTTATCTTCCGGAGTTTAAAGAGCATTTTGACGCGCTCTTGGAGGAGATCTTTAATCCGGCAGTCCCGTTTACACAAACAAAGAACCCGAAAAACTGCCAGTGGTGCGCTTTTCGGGAACTATGCCAGCGGTAATTAATTAGTAATGGAGAATTAAAAATTAAGAATTACGGGGTCTTTAATGGAGGTAAACTGCCTCAAACCGGGCCAGCGGTACCTCTTCCTTGCTTAACGTGAGGACATCGTGTTGAATAATATATCCATCGCAATCTTCAAAAACGTTCAAGTACTCTTGTTCGTATTCAATGCCAATGCATGCCATCCGGGTGGTTGCCATCTGGGAAAAGCGTATGCCATTTTCTCCCGATAACCAGTAGCTGCCGTTCATCACGTTGCACCCGGTGTTGCCCGTCACCCTGTTGTCTTGGTTCTTCAGGATAAAATGGGCTTCCCGTTGCCCTTCCTCCACGGGTGAGATGGCTTTCCCGTTCAACTCGACCAGTTTCCAGTATTTCTCGGCAACGACATGATCGAGGTCTATTTTTTGAAAAACATACATTTCCTCCGGTATGTTACTTTCACTTTCAA
>JBBACU010000099.1:0-7208 GCA_041656815.1 Proteiniphilum sp. | reverse complement strand
CTTGCTTACCCCCTTGGTGATGGGGTACAAGCGGGTGCCGGAGCCCCCGGCCAGAACGATTCCTTTCATTTCAGGTGTTGATTTTTAACATGAAACGGGCAGCAGTCAACGCGTCGGCTCCTCTATACAAGCCGCGGGCGAAGGGCACGGGCGAAAGCCGTGAACACGGCCGTGCCGCCGGACCATCGTGCCGCATGGGCAAAAATACAATAAAATCTGACAGTTGCACGTTTTTTCTCCTGCCAAAAAACCTTTCAAAACCTTACAAGCGAGAGCCGGGTCACTTGATCTTCTCGATCATGGAACTGCTCACCTCCACCGTCGCGCAGCCCAGTTGCTGGATGCGGATGGCGATGGACGACTTGCCGTTCACCGTGACGAACTCCCCCTCGAGACCTTGTAGGGTGCCCTTGATCACCCGCACCTTCTCGCCGGGCTGCAGGTCGCTCGTGTCGAATTGCACCGGACTGTCGGAGTAGTCCACCATGAACCGGAAGCGCTCCATCTGGTCGGCGGGGATCTCGGCAGGGACACGCTCGCCCCGCAACACGAGGTACCGCAAGATCGAGGGGAGCTCGATGACCTCTCGCTGTTCCGCGGGGTCTACCTTCACGAAGATCATCATGGGAATCAGCACCCGCTCCACCTTCTTGCGCCGGTCGCTCCATTGGCGCACCTCTTCCTGCACCGGCAGGAAGTGCTCTATCTTCATGCTCGCCAGCCGGTCGCGCACCTTTTTCTCGTGGTGCATCTTGACGTATGCCGCGAGCCATCTCTTGTTTGCCATTTTCACAATATCCATTCCTCGTTTGCCTGTATCCAGTTTCAATGAATGTATTCGCTGAAAATAAATTAATCGAATGAAATCAATGAAATTACTATCGTTATAAATTTTCGTGTTTTATCAAGTAGAGGTAACACGTCCTCTTCTTCAAAATCATGCATATCGCTATAATCACTTTTGGAACGCCAGTTCATCAATTTGGAATAAGTTCTAAAATCTTCCATTGATACCATTCCTGTCCTGACGAAATTTTCGGAAAATTGTGACAGAACGCCAGTATGTGTTCGTACCTCGATGTTTTTATTTAATAATAACGCGGAAGCTGCATGGAAGCACGAGTAGTACAACCTGTTGATGGTTGAGTTCCACATGTTCGCGTTGGCTAATAATTCAGCAGCCTCGAAAACTTCTTTAGATTTTTCGACGCGATACCGTATGTATGCATCTAAATTTTCCGGGTTGCTCATAATAATAATCCATCTCTTTTTATACTCTTGTACAACGGAATTACGGAATATTTAGTATTCCACTCTTGTTCGGAATATACCATTACTTGTATGACTTGTCCTGTCTCTACCATAAGCGTCGAAAGATGGTCGATAAATTTTGCTTCCTCTTGATGAGAGACCTTCTCGCTCTCGGTCAAAATCAGAACGTCCCAATCAGAATCACCGCCTGCTTGGTTTCTCGCGCGGGATCCAAACAACCATATCTTTGCTTTGTCGTCGATATCGTGTACATATTGCTTAATCAAAGCCGGTATTTCTCCTGTATAGGCAGGCGTGGGCGTGAATGCTTTCATCACTATACAATATTTTAGTTGATCGATTGTATTCTCGAAATTTCCGGATAATCTACATGCTAACTAAGTCCTATTCGAAATAGTTTAAGCATTGTCTCTCGTTCATTTCGATCCCGAAAATAGGGATTTTTCCCTATATAAACAAATGGAGGGTGTTTTCTGTTGTGTTTGATTTGCTCCCGTTCTGTATATTACCTGTTGCAAGGCCTCGCTGCTCGTGCCGGGGGCAAACTGTTAACGTTACGAAAATAGGTGCGGTAGCGGGGGATTTGTTTTATTTTTGTACGTTTTAGAATTAGGCTAACAACGAATGGTGAACGATAAACTGAATTTTCACGATTTGTAATAGCTAAATATCTCGACTTTCACTATTTCGTGACCCGTTACCGATTCACAGAAGTTAGATTTTTTCCTCGCTATGGCATCATTCGAACAAGTTCGATGCTGCTCATTTAGCTTAACGGAAAATTCATAGGCTATCTGATAAATAACTCGCTACGCTCAAACAGCTTATCAGATTACGTCTATTTCATCCAACGGGTACCCCACGAAATAGTTATAGGTCTTATATTTAGCTATATATACTCGATACAAGCGCAACTTGAACACTACATGTATAAAATATTCCTCACTTTTGTCTTTTTTACTTGCACGGCGAGCCTGCTCGCGATAGACCCCCCGGCGACCGAGGTGCGGGCGGTATGGCTCACTACCAACTACGGGCTGGATTGGCCCAGGAACCGGACGAGCCAAGCGGCGCAGAAGCGGGAGCTTGTCGAGATGCTGGACAGCCTGCAGAAGCATCGCTTCAACACGGTGATGTTCCAGGTAAGGGCGAGGGGCGAGGTGTTGTACCGCTCGGCGGTGGAGCCGATGTCGTCGCTCATTGTCTCCTCCGCGCCGGGGCAGCCCCCGTTTGATCCTTTGGCGTTCGCCCTCGAGGAGTGCCACAAGCGGGGGATGGAGCTTCACGCGTGGGTGGTGACCTACCCGCTGGGTACCGAGCGGCACGTGCGGAGCCTGGGGCAACGGTCCATTACCCGCAAGGAGCCCTCGCTGGTCAAGCGGTTTGGCGGGGAGTGGTTCCTGGACCCAGGAAATCCCCGTACCGACGACTACCTGGTATCGCTGGTGATGGAGGTGGTGGAGAACTACGATGTGGATGGCATCCATTTTGATTATATCCGTTATCCCGACAACCGAGGCCGGTTTCCGGACGACGGCATGTACCGCCTTCACGGCAAGGGAAAGTCGAGGGCCGACTGGCGGAGGGACAACATTACCCGTTTCGTGACCAAGGTGTACGACCGGGTGAAGGAGGTCAAGCCGTGGGTGCAGGTGAGCAGCGCGCCGCTGGGGCGTTACCGCGCGCTTAATGGCGTGGGTGGCGGATGGACCGCGCTGGAGACGGTGTTTCAAGACGCGGGGCATTGGATGCGGACCGGGAAGCACGACGCGCTCTACCCCATGATGTATTACAAGGAGCAGCTGTTCTACCCGTTCGTGGACGATTGGGTGGCACAAGGAAACCGCCGGATCGTGGTGCCGGGGCTGGGTGTTTACCAGATGATCGAGCTGGGGTGGTCGCGCCAAGATATCCTGGACCAAGTGGATCATACGCGTGAACACGAGGTGCACGGCCAGGCCTACTTCCGCGCGGAAAACGTGCTCTCGAACACCAAAGGGATATTGAGGGAGTTGGAACGCTATTACCGTTACCCGGCCAAGCTGCCGCCGATGAGTTGGCTGAGCGACTCCATCCCGCCAAGGCCGGACGACCTGCGGGCGGAGCGCACCGAAGAGGGATTGTTCGAGCTGGCATGGGAGGAACAAGAAGGAAGGGTGACCTACAACGTGTACCGGAGCGAGACCGACAGCCTCGAGACCAATAACGCGGCCAAGCTGCTGGCAACGGGTCTCAGGCATACCATGATAAGCATGGTGGTGCCGGATGACGACCGGGCGTATTACTACTACATCACCACCTCTGACTCGTACCATAACGAGAGCGAACCCAGCAAGCCGGCCTTTTTCTATCACTCCCAAACGATCAAGTAGGTAAGCGGCACGGCGTGATCTCGCTGTCGTGCTCCCCGTGATCTGCAAAGAGGATGCCGTGTATCGGCACGAGGGAGGCTAAAAGATGAGGAAGGGATGGATGGTATTTTTGCACGCGTCGTTGGATTTCAAGTGTGGAAATGACAAGAAAATCGAAAAAAAAACTTATTTTCGCGATCATGGAGTCCAATCTGAAATTAAAAAAACAGGTGAATGACGAGTTTATGGAGTACTTGACGCTGCATAAACAACGCAAGACCCCCGAACGATTCGCTATTCTCGACCATATTTATTCCACGAAAGGTCATTTCGATATGGATTCCTTGTACAAGTCGATGGTAGACATGAATTTTCGGGTGAGCCGCGCCACGCTCTATAACACGATGGACCTGTTGTTGGACTGCGGGCTGGTGGTGAAACACCAGTTTGGCGGGAACATGGCAAAGTACGAACGGTCGTACGGCAACGAGAATCACAACCACGTGATCTGCACCACCTGCGGAGAGGTGCGGGAGATGAAGAACGACGAGTTGCTCACCCCGGCTCAATTGAAAAAGATCCGGAAATTCACGGTGAGCTATTACAGCATGTATATCTACGGCACGTGTAGCAAGTGCACCCATGCCAAGAAGATGAAGCTGAGGCGGCTGGAACGGCAAAGCTTGAAGGAGAAAGCCGCGGCAGAGAGCAAGAAAACGGTGGCTCCCAAGGCGACTAAACGAAAGACGCCTGCCGGAAAGAGCAAGGGTGCAGCGAGGGGAAGCGGCACGGGTACGACGTGAATAGAAACGTGAACTTTCACGGCCGGACTATAGCTAAATATATCGACTTTCGCTATTTTGTGACCCGTTGCCGATTCACTGAAGTTAGATTTTTCCTCGCTATGGCATAGCTCAAACAAGTTTGGCTCTGCTCATTTAGCTTGACGGAAAAATTCAAACAGGTATCAGATCGCGCCTGTTTCATCGAACGGGTACCCCGCAAAATAGCCATAGGTCTTATATTTAGCTATATTTGCGATACAAATGCGAATAGAAAATATAAACAAGTAAAATATATAATGAAGGTTGATGTAATCTTAGGCCTCCAATGGGGCGACGAAGGAAAGGGGAAAGTGGTGGACGTGCTTACTCCCGGGTACGAGATGGTAGCGCGTTTCCAAGGAGGACCCAACGCGGGACACACGTTGGAGTTCGAGGGAAAGAAATTTGTCCTCAAGTCGATCCCGTCGGGTATCTTCCAAGAAGGGAAAATCAACGTGATCGGTAACGGGGTAGTGATTGACCCCGCCCTTTTCAAGCTGGAGGTGGAGACCCTCGAAGAGTCGGGGCACACGCTCACCGACCGCCTCTGCATCTCCAAGAAGGCACACCTGATCCTCCCCACGCACCGGCTGCTGGACGCGGCATCGGAGAAGGCGATGGGCGACGCCAAGATAGGCACCACCGGACGCGGCATCGGGCCGGCCTATACCGACAAGGTGAGCCGCCACGGGCTGAGGGTGGGCGATCTGTTCCACGACTTCGAGGCGAAGTACCGGAAGGCGGTGCTGCGCCACAAGGAGATGCTGGACCAGTTCGATTTTGAATACGACCTCCCGGGGCTGGAGAAACAGTGGTTCGAGGGGGTTGAAAAGATGAAGGAGTTCCAGATCATCGATAGCGAGCACGTGATTCATCGCCACCTCGACGAGGGAGGCTCGGTGCTGGCAGAGGGAGCGCAAGGGTCGCTTTTGGATATCGACTTCGGCACGTACCCCTTCGTGACCTCATCCACCACCACCTGCGCCGGGGCTTGCACGGGACTAGGTATCGCGCCCAACCAGATCGGCGACGTGTTTGGTATCTTCAAGGCGTATTGCACCCGGGTGGGCAGTGGCCCTTTCCCCACGGAACTGTTCGACGAGGACGGACAGTTGCTGCGGGATAATGGGAACGAGTATGGATCGGTGACCGGACGGCCGCGCCGTTGCGGTTGGATCGACCTGGTGGCGTTGCGCTATACCATCCGCCTGAACGGGGTGACCAAGCTGGTGATGATGAAGAGCGACGTGCTGGATACCTTCGAGACAATCAAGGCGTGCGTCTCCTACCGGGTAGAGGGGCACGAGACCGAGGAGCTGCCGTACGACTTGGAGTCGGGAATCGAGCCGGTATACGTGGAACTGCCCGGCTGGAAAGAAGACATGACAAAGACACGGTCGGAGGACGAGTTCCCCGAGGAGTTCAACAACTACCTGAACTTCTTGGAGGAAGAGCTGGGGGTACCCATCGCCATCGTTTCGGTGGGGCCGGACCGGGCGCAGACCATCATTCGTTGAATGCTTGGTTGAACCCTTAAACCATCGGGCCGTAAAATCATCAAATCATCAAATCATCGCATCATCGCATCATCACATCATCACATCATCACATCATCACATCATCGCATCATCGCATCATCAAATCATCACATCGTTAAATCATCAAATCACTTTATATGGCACCAGTCTGGATTTTATTTATTGCAATCGCGCTTGCCGGTTGGATCGTGCAAGGCACGCTACAGAGCCGTTTTAAGAAGTATTCCAAGATCCCGCTCCGCAGCGGCATGACGGGAAAAGAGGTGGCAGAGAAGATGCTGCACGATAACGGGATTTACGACGTGCAGGTGATCTCGGTGAGGGGGAAGCTTACCGACCATTACAACCCGTTGAACAAGACCATCAACCTGAGCGAGCCGGTGTATGGCTCCCATAGCGTGGCAGCTGCGGCAGTAGCCGCGCACGAGACGGGCCACGCGGTACAACACGCGGTGGGTTACGCGCCGTTGAAGATGCGGTCGGCCCTGGTGCCGGTGATCTCGTCCACCTCCAAATGGGTAATGTGGGTGATCCTGGCGGGTATCCTCATGATCCAGACCTTCCCGATGTTGCTCTGGGTGGGTATCGCGATGTTCGCGCTCACCACGCTCTTTAGCTTCGTGACCCTGCCGGTGGAGAAGAACGCCACCAACCGGGCCATCCGCTGGCTGAGCAGCGCGGGCATCACCGACGTGAGCAACCACAACCAAGCGGTAGACGCGCTCCGATGGGCGGGATACACCTACGTGATCGCGGCCCTGAGTTCATTGGCCACCTTGCTTTACTACATCATGATCGCGATGAGTGGCAGCAGGAGATAGTATGGGAACGTTAGAGAGAATAAAGGAAGTTAAGGATATTCTTCCTTATTTCATGAAATATAAGAGTATCCGTTCTAACTACGATAAGGAAACCGGTACGTTGTATATGCAATTTTCTAAACCAAATTACGCATCTAACTCAGAAATGACTGACGATGATATAATTATTAGGTACAACGAAGAAGGGGATATCATTGGGATTACTATCTTGAACGCGAGCACAAGGTAGTAGAACACGCACTATAAATTTTGACGGGAGACGGCAACATTTGCCGTCTTTCGCTGTTTAAAAGATAAGCCTATGCACGAATATTCGTGAGAGGATTGAAACAGGATTGAAACAGGATTGAAACAGGATTCAAACAGAATTGGAACAGGATTGAAACAGGATTGAAACAAATT
>JBBACU010000098.1:0-7239 GCA_041656815.1 Proteiniphilum sp. | reverse complement strand
GTGCTGGAGAGCCGGGGCAACGTCCTTACCGTGGTGGGGTGCGGGGGAAACCGCGACCGCACCAAACGCCCGCTCATGGCACTCGAGGCGGTGAAGCTGAGCGACAGGGCCATCCTTACCTCCGACAACCCCCGGTTTGAAGAACCGGAGGCCATCCTCCAAGATATGCTGGACGGGCTGAGCGAGGAACAGAAAAGAGAGACGCTGGCCATCACCGACCGGCGCGAAGCGATCAAGACCGCTTGCCTGCTGGCCAAGCCGGGAGACGTGATCCTCATCGCCGGGAAAGGGCACGAGGACTACCAGGAGGTAAAAGGGGTGAAACACCACTTCGACGACAAGGAGGAAGTTCAAAAGATATTTGATTCGATGATTTAATGATGTGATGATTAGCAGATCAATCATCACATCATTAAATCAACAAATTATCACATCAATTTATCATCACATCAACCAATGTTTTATTATCTTTTTGATTACTTGGACCAACTTGACTTCCCCGGGGCGGGGATGTTCCAGTTCGTGATGTTCCGCTCCGCGATGGCCGCGGTGTTCTCGCTGCTCATCGGTATCTTCGTCGGCAAGAAAATCATCGACAAGCTACAACGGAAACAGGTGGGCGAAACCATCCGGAACCTCGATCTGGAAGGACAATACAGCAAAAGAGGAACCCCCACCATGGGAGGGATCATCATTATCCTTTCCATATTGATATCGACGCTGCTCTTCGGGAAGCTGGAGAATATCTACATCATCCTCATGCTGGTAAGCACCGTCTGGTTGGGTGCCCTCGGTTTTGCCGATGACTACATCAAGGTGTTCAAGAAAGACAAAGAGGGGTTGAAGGGGAAATTTAAGGTCGTCGCGCAAGTAGGGCTGGGCCTTATCGTGGGGCTGACCATCTTCTTGAGCCCCGAGATCGTGGTGCGGGAAAATACCGAAATACGGGTGAATAACATCATCGAGGACGTCACCTACCAGAGCGAGGACGTGAAGAGCACCACCACCACCATCCCGTTCGTCAAGAACAATAACTTCGACTACCGGTGGCTGGTCAACTGGATGGGCGATTACGCGGATCAGGCGGTGGCGATCGTGTTCATCTTGGTGGTGATCCTGATCGTTACGGCGGTATCCAACAGCGCGAACCTTACCGACGGGCTGGACGGGCTGACCTCCGGCTCCTCGGCTATTATCGGGGTGGCGCTGGGTATCTTGGCTTACGTGTCGGGCCGCGTGGACTTTGCTTCTTACCTCAACATCATGCATATCCCGGGAGGCGATGAGCTGATGGTGTTTGCCTCGGCGTTCGTGGGGGCGTGCGTGGGCTTCCTCTGGTACAATGCCTATCCCGCGCAAGTGTTCATGGGCGATACCGGCAGCCTCACGCTGGGAGGGATCATTGGCGTGTTCGCGGTGCTTATCCGCAAGGAACTGCTGTTGCCCATCCTGTGCGGTGTTTTCTTCGTGGAGGCACTGTCGGTCATCCTTCAGGTCACCTATTTTAAATACACGAAAAAGAAATACGGGGTAGGGAAGCGTATCTTCAAGATGACGCCCCTGCACCACCACTTCCAGAAGCCCGGCGACGGGAGCATCGACGCGCGCATACAGAAGCCGATCGTGCCGCTGCCCGAACCAAAGATCGTGAGCCGCTTCTGGTTGGTGGGCATGATCTTGGTGGTCTTGGCACTGGCTACCCTCAAGATGAGGTAATCCCAAGGGGAGAAAGGAGAAAGAAATGAACAACAAGCGGATCGTGGTTTTAGGAGGAGGAGAGAGCGGCGTGGGAGCTGCCATCCTTGCCCGGGCAAAGGGTTTCGAGGTGTTCCTCTCGGACAGCGGGAAAATGCACGAGAGGCACCGGGGCACGTTGCAGGAATACCGGATCGATTTCGAGGAAGGGATGCATACCCAAGAGCGTGTCCTGCAAGCCGACGAGGTGATAAAAAGCCCCGGTATCCCGGACAGCGTGCCCATCGTGCAAAAGATCAGGGAGCAGGGCATCCCGGTTATTTCCGAGATCGAGTTTGCGGCGCGGTACACGAATGCCAAGATCATTTGCGTGACCGGGAGCAACGGGAAGACAACCACCGCAAGCCTTATTTATCACATATTGCAATCGGCGGGACTCAACGTGGGCCTCGGTGGCAATATCGGCAAGAGCTTCGCCCGCCAAGTGGCGGAGAAAGCGCACGACTACTACGTGTTGGAACTGAGTAGCTTCCAGCTGGAAGGGGTGGCCGACTTCAAGGCCGATATCGCGGTCCTGCTCAACATCACGCCCGACCACTTGGATCGGTACGGTCACGACCTGCAACAGTACGTCGACGCCAAAATGCGCATCATCCGCAATCAGAAGATCGAAGACGCCTTCATCTACTGGGTGGACGACCCCATTGTGACACGAGAGATCGAGAAGTTGAAGCCGGAGGTGAGCCGCTACCCCTTTGGGGAGAACAGCAACGACCTCGTGGCCGGTTATACCCGGAACGGGAGATTATGGATTCACGTGAAAGAACAGAGATTTGATATGGAACTGGAATTACTCGCCCTGGAGGGCATGCATAACGTCTACAACTCGCTGGCATCGGGTATCGTGGCAAAGCTGATGGATATTACCGACGAGCAGCTGAGGGCTTCGTTGTCCGACTTCAAGGGAGTGCCTCACCGGCTCGAGAAGGTGGCCACGGTGCGGGGAGTGCAATACATCAACGACTCCAAGGCCACCAACGTGAACTCCTGCTGGTACGCGCTGCAAAGCACGCGGACCAAGACAGTCCTGATCCTCGGGGGGGTAGACAAGGGCAACGACTACACCGAGATTGAGGAGCTGGTGCGTGCCAAGGCAAGGGCGTTGATTTTTCTGGGGAAAGACAACCGCAAGCTGCACGCGTTCTTCGACGGGAAGGTGCCAGAGATACGCGATGCCGACACGATGAAAGAGGCGGTAGAGATGGCTTACGAGCTGGCCGAAAAAGGCGATACGGTGTTGCTCTCGCCCTGCTGCGCGAGCTTCGACCTGTTCGAGAACTACGAGGATCGCGGCGACCAGTTCAAGGAGCAGGTCCGGAGACTGTGATTGATTAGCAGATTTGATGATGTGATGATTAATTGATGTGATGATTTGATGATGTGGTGATTAGTTGATTTGATTGATATTCCAAGGCTTCATCGGTCATTCATTATTAATTTTCCATTCTTAATTATATAGTGATTATGTTTAACGAGAATAATCAACAGGCAGGCCGGTTGCAGGAAGAGGCCATGGAGACGGGTTCTTCGCTGGGAGATTTTGGCCGCAAGATATTCAAAGGCGATAAAGTTATTTGGTCGGTTTTCATTATCCTGTGCGTGATCTCGCTCGTGGAGATCTTCAGCGCGACCAGCACCATCGTCTACCGTCAACAGAACCAGTGGGGTCCCATCCTCCGGCATGCCATGTTCTTGATTGGCGGGGTAGGAGTGATCCTGCTCATCCACAATATCCCGTACCGCTATTTCTCGTCGCTGGTATTCGTGTTGCTGGGTGCGATCGTGCTACTCATCCTCACCCCTTTTATCGGTACCAGCATCAATAATGCCGACCGGTGGATCTCGTTCATGGGCTTCACCATCCAGCCTTCCGAGATAGCCAAGATCTCGCTGATGGGTACCATCGCCTTTTTGCTAAGCAAGCAGAACGGCCAGAACGACGGTCTCCTGTTCAAGTGGATGATTAGCCTCATGGTGGTGGTGTGCGGCATTATTGCGATGGATAATCTCTCCACCGCGTTTTTACTGTTCGGGGTCTGTTACCTGTTGATGTTCATCGGCAACGTCAAGTTCCTGCGGCTCCTCAAGGTGGCGGGAGTAGGGATTGCCCTCGTGCTCCTATTCGTGCTCTTGCTAAACGTGATCCCCGAAAAGTGGGTCGAAAATGGACCGCTTGACCGTTTAAGTACTTGGCAGAACCGCATCACCCATTTCGGGGATGCCCGCGAGTTGTCGGAAGAGGAGTATTATACCATTACCGACGAGAATTACCAAGTGGCGCACGCCAAGATCGCCATTGCCAACGGGGGCGTGCTGGGCGTCTTTCCCGGGAACAGCACCGAGCGGGACTTCCTCCCGCAAGCGTACTCCGACTTCATTTATGCCATCATCATCGAGGAGATGGGGTTGGTGGGCGGTATCTTCGTGTTGATGCTCTACGTGATCATCTTGATCCGATCGGGGATGATCGCCCGGAAGACCGAGAAACTCTTTCCCAAGTACTTGGTATTAGGCTCCGCCCTGATGCTCTCCATACAAGCGTTTATTAACATGGCGGTCGCGGTCAACCTGATTCCCGTGACCGGCCAACCGCTGCCCCTGGTAAGCCGCGGGGGTACCTCCACCCTGATCACCTGCGCCTACTTCGGCTTGATACTGAGTGCCGACCGCTTCGGGATCGGGAAAAAGAAGGAAGAAGAGAAAAGCGGCGACGATACCACAATCGACAACGACTCCGGCAATAACCAAGACAGCGACGACAACAATCCCGGCAACGATGCCACCAATTCGGTTCTCGACCCGATCGACCGCCTCGAAGACAAGATAGAATTTGAAATCGTCAACGTGTAAACATTCCTTTTATACTTCAAATCCTCCACTGATTATAAAATCGCGGATAAGGTTTTGAGCTTTTATATTTGCCTTGAACTGGGGTATGGGAGTACCCTCTTTTTTCTCAAAATATTGCTTCGCCTTTCCTTTATCGATGGTACTCTTTAAATCATCGAAACGACCATATTCATTGATATTCGTTTCCGTGATATTGGAGTTCATCATATCTCGGAGTTTTTTTTCATCCAATCCAAACACACGCGACAAGTGAAATATCTCCGCGTTCTTGGCATTCGTCTGGTATTCAGTAATATAGTCTCGTAGCGTGTTATTAGGGTTTACAACCACTTCTCCCCTGTGGACATCATTAAGAAAAATATTAGCATACTTCTGTTCTTCTTTAGAAAGTGAAGCAAACGACTTATGCAGTTCCTTCACGGCGTTTTTGAACTCTTCGCTATCGCTACCTTCTGTTTTTAGCGTTTTAAGAAACTTGGTAAATCTCGAATTCATATAATTGGTATCGATAACATCGGTATCTATCTCCGTAAGATGCCCAACAATCTCGAAAGGAATTTCAGAAGCACCCCCGGTAACGATCTCACCACCACTGGATAGTTCCTTGTAGCGAAGTGCCCAGATCCGGTATAGATTTTCATCCATGCTAACAATCACATCGCGTTTATCCTTTCTTTTCCCAAAAGAATAGAGAGATTTATCCCATTTAAATCCCTGTATCCTGGCTGCTTCAAGATATTGGTTGAACTCTTTAAACAGTGTAGCAAACTTACCTCTTTCCGAGAGATCATTCGGTAGTCTGTCAAAATCCGGGACACCTGCACTCTTGAACAATTCAACTATCTCGTTAGTGATATCGTTCATTTTCTCGAGATTATGTTCGAGTCTTGGAACAAACAACCCGATGGGCTTGTCACCCGAATACAATTTCACGGCATTCTCGATATTACGCTCCATTGTATGGGGCTTCCTGTAATACCTGATTGTGCCAAAAGGTTTATCCGGACCGAAAAGACGATTGGTACGGGAGAAAGCCTGAATAATACTCTCGTACTGCAACAACTTATCCAGGTAAAGAGTATTCACCCACTTGGAGTCAAAACCGGTAAGCATCTGATCCACCACGATCAACAGATCAAGCTGTTTTTCAGGCGTCTGTTCAATTCGCAGGTACGGCTCTTTGTGAGCGAGCCGTGCCGAGATATCCTTCTTGAATTGCGCGTGATTTGCTAATCTAAAATATTGGCCGTACTGCTCGTTATAATCGTTGATAATCTCGATCAGCCCGTCCTCTTTATAGATAACCCCCGCCTTGTTGTCAATATTCGGGTCAAACAGCGCGGTGACTTTCAGGTAAGGCATCTCTTTCTTAATCAGCCTGTAATATTCTATGGCCTCGTTAATGCTATTTGTCGCGAAAAGTGCATGGAACTTGCTGTTTTGGCTAAGAGTAACCCAGTTATCCTTGATGTCCGCTACCACTTTTTCCCTATGCTCCGTCCGGTTATACTGAGCGTTAGGAATATAATCTTCAATACCTTTTATATACCTGCCGCTCTTGTCGATAAAGCCTGCCATTCTTACTGTTGAAGAACGCGTGAACCTGTTGTAAATTTCTTTTTTCCGGGGATCGATTAATGCTTCCTCTTCACTCTTGGATCTGGATTTCTCCAAAGCAACCACGCGTCTCAAGTCTCTATCCCTGTATGTTAATACCTTATACGGATCGAAACCAAGCACGTTTTTATCCCGGATACCGTCAGCAATGCTATATCGATGAAGCTCATCTCCAAACACCGTTGAAGTAGTATTCATGTGCTTTTGATTTTCATCATGGATGGGGGTGCCGGTAAAGCCAAAAAAGAGAGCATTAGGGAAACTATCCTTGATCGTGATAAGCATATCCCCGAAAGTGGAACGGTGTGCCTCATCCACGATAAAAACGATGCGCTTGGAATTCATGAGCGCGATATCATGAGAATTGAGCCCACCCTCCTCAACTCTAATATTACTCATCTTTTGGATAGAAGTAACAATGAGGGTATCAGACGGGTTACTACTTTTTAGCTTAGTCATCAAAACAGCCGTATTCTCTGTTGCCTGCACATCCTCGTTCTCTTCTGCAAATCCTTTGTATTCATGCAGTGATTGTGTACCCAGCTCGATTCTATCCACGAGGAAAATTACCTTATCCGCGTCCTTCGAATTAGCAATCAGCTGAGCCGACTTGAAACTGGTCATGGTTTTACCCGAGCCTGTCGTGTGCCAAATATATCCACCGAGCTGGTTATTGCTTCTCCAATCGTTCTTAGACACCTTATCGGAGATAGCGTTCGCCGCATAATACTGGTAGCTGCGCATCACTTTCAGTACTCCATCCGATTCGTCGGCCACCGTGTAAAAACCAATTAGCTGGTGCGCCATCGGGATAGACAACAGAGTCGCGGCAATCACCTTCCAGTCATTAATGGGTTCGTTGTTGAAATCCGCCCAATGAAAATAGTAATTCTTATTAAATCTCCCCTCCGGTCCAGGGTTAGCAAAATAGACGGTCTCTCGCGGCTCCATCGCCACGAAAATCTGTATCAAAGAAAATATACCCGAGAAGATCCCTTCAAGCGAATATTTTTCGAT
>JBBACU010000097.1:0-7262 GCA_041656815.1 Proteiniphilum sp. | reverse complement strand
ACATACATACATTATTAGACAAGTACTGGCGATGCGAAACCTCACCGAGGGAAGAGCAAGAGCTACGCGACTTCTTTTCCGGCACGGAAGTGCCGGGAGAACTGGTCCGGTACGTGCCCCTGTTCGCTTACCTCAACGAGGAACGTTCCATCACCCCGGGCAGTGATTTTGACGACAGGCTGAAAGCGGCCATCAAGAAATCGGAACAGGAGCAACAATACATAACCATCCGGATTTTCGCTCCCGCGCTCCGAATCGCGGCCTCCTTGTTGCTGGTGCTTGGCCTTGGCATAAGCGTGTATTTTATCTCGAAACAATACAACAAACCCTATTTTGCCGAGACCTACCACGACCCCAGCGCCGCGATCAAAGATGCCACCTATGCCCTGATAAAGGTATCCAACGCGCTTCAAAGCAGCGAAGAAGCCTCGATGCAGACCATCCAGCTCATCGATGAACTGGAGATCGACTGGTCGTCGCTTGACTCGCTAAGCAGCACGCTGCCGGAGGTGCCCGGGAAAGGGGCCGACGCAGAAGAAATGGCCCTTGATAAGGATTCCAATGATACGGGAGAAGAGATAAAAGAAGCTTTTAGGCAAGAGGAGGGTGACTTATGAGAAGAACGTTACTGATTTTGTTGTCGTTGTTTTTTTCCATCGCGGTGTTTCCGGCCGACTTCGTGAACCGTTTCATCGAAAAATACGGTGAAAGCGAACGGCCCCTCGACAACGTGAATATCGGGAAAACAATGCTTGAACGAATGGCCGACAATACCAGCGATGAAGAACTGAAGAACGCGTTCAAAGAGTTGAACAGCATTCGGGTAGTAAGCAGCAGTGATACAGAGGATTCAAGGTATTACTTCGAAAAAGCCCACGAGCTGGTTAAAGACATGTTCACCGAGTACGAGGAAGTGGTCTCGGTCAACGAGAGCATGTCCAAACTATCTGTTTTCATGAAGAAGGAGAGCAACGAAAAGCAAGACTTGATCCTGATCACGTTGGATAACGGAGGGAAGTTTTCGCTCATCACGGTATCCGGAAAAATCGATTTCAATTCCATATCCAAACTGTCCGGCTCCTTGAAAAATGAAGCAGGGATTACCGGCGGCGGAATATAAAACAAAAACTATTTTTAAGGTCTTTTACAAATAACTTTTTTCTTTTTTATATTTAAACGATGAATAGGCAGCCGAACGTGAGTTTAGCTGCCTATTGCTTTTATATATCTATCGGTCATGGGATTGCGTGTGCGGGAGATTGCATGGAGGACGCCATCCCCCTATTTCGAGCCGTTTTTCAACCGGTGGGCAAGCAAGACCGTATTTTTCAGGTATTCGAATTCCAGCTCGAAGCACTCCGAAAACAGCTCCGTGCCCATGTTATCTTCGATCTGGGAGGTGGTCCACAATTTACCCTCCTTCAAGCGCAGGCTGTTAAATGTCTCCTCGTCTTCGATATCCGAAACATAGAGGAAGATAAGCCGTTTCGTGGTATCATTCTCGAAGGTGTATTTCAGCAGGAACCGCAACGGCAAGTCCTCTTTGCCGCACTCCCTCTCCAAACTGTTGCGCACTGTTTCGTTGATATCGTGATTAAACTGCATGTACTTCTCGAAGGGGTAATCCAGTCTCCCGGGATTCAACAAGCGCGACGGGTCACGCTCCTTTAGGTAGATTCTCCCGCCGTGCAACAATGCCACGCGTACCACCGGGTGCATGAATTTATTTTTCAACCCCTTGGTGATCGACTTGGCAATGCGTCCCGTGACCGCGCCTTTCTCGGTTACCACCGGCAGCCACTCTTCGCTGTAAAGCTTTTTGTCCAAGATGTAGAGCCGCGTTGTCTCTACCGCGATGATGACTACAAGGATCACCTGGCAGAGAACGACCAAGAATGCCGTGTTCACGTACCGGGACTGATCGGCATGAAACAAGAAAAAGGCCAATACCAGCAACAGGTGAATGGATAACCCGTACTGTGTTTGGAAGGCTACCCGGAACGATTCCTTTAAATAATTCTTCAACATCAGGTTGCGCCCCCGGGCCACGCGGGACACGATTTTACTCCTGGATAGCCGCATGATAATAAGGGATAAAACAAATGTTATTTCCACCAACACGAAACGGTTTAATACCGGCAAGGGATCAAAAAGAGTGTAAGAGAACACCAGCGCGATCGCGAACGTGACAATGGAAATATCGTAGATAAGCCGGCTATACTGTTTTACCGCCACGTATCCCGCGATAGCAAATACCAAGGCAGCCGAGGATGCCAAGCGGGTATCGATCCACAGGACAAGGAACGAGAAGAGCAGCAATGGCATTAATCCAAATGCCGGATTCCTCAGTATTTTCTGTATGTATGATGTATCTGCCATAAAATAAATTAGAATACCACCGGATGTACCCTGTTCGCGGTTTTTTCACTCAATGTACTTTATTAATTCCACGGGTATACTTTTTGAAGTGGGTCTTGTGTCGCCGCCAAATTTACCCTAAACTTGATCCTCCCCTCATTTTCGCGGCGCGCATTTCGCGAAATCGCATTTAGGACAAATTATTGCTAAAAAAAGACCGCTCTTAACAATTGCGCCTCCTTTGAAAAAAATGAAGAAACTCCTATTCTCATTGAGGGCACCCCCCGTTTCACACTATTCCCATTAATAACAACAAACCTTCTTTTTTGTTTAAGGATAAAAACCGGATGGCTCGACCGCGTAGACCATTAAAAAAGCCTACACACTTGCATCCATAGCAGTTAGCATGAGCAAGAGTGCAAAGGCATATTGCTTGGCACAGGGCGAAATGGCAGGAATATAGAGCCGGTCGAAGAAAACCGACAAGAAAAGGGATTTTACATACGGCCTTTAAAATAGTCGATTACTTTTTCATAGAGATATTTTCGGGTGTTTTCTCCTCGGATGGAATGATCCTTATCCGGAAAAAAGAACATATCGAAATGTTTGTTCGCCTCGATCAATGCCCGCGCGTACTCGATGGAGTTTTGAAGGTGAACGTTGTCGTCCGCGGTTCCATGTATCAGCAACAAGTAGCCTTCCAGTTGGCCGGCCAAGGCGAGGGCCGATCCATTCTGGTAGCCGGGATTATTCTGTTGAGGGGTGCGCATGAAGCGCTCGGTATAGATGGTATCGTAAAAACGCCAATCGGTCACGGGCGCGATGGCCACCCCGGCGCTAAAGATGCCGTTCCCTCGGCTCATGCTCATGAGCACGTTATAGCCCCCGTAGCTCCAGCCCCAGATACCGATGCCGTTCTCGTCGATATAAGGCAGCGACGCCAAGTAACGTGCTGCCGCGATCTGGTCGTCCGATTCCCGGATGCCCAAGTTTCGATACGTGCTATTCCGAAACTCCGTGCCCCTTGCCCCGGTCCCTCTTCCATCCACGCAGGCCACCATGATCCCCTCGTTGAGGAGCCCGTAGTACCAATCCCTGCCGTACCTGTCGAGTACTTGCTGCGAGCCGGGCCCACTGTATTGCACCAGCACCACCGGGTATTTCCGGGCGGGATTGAAATCCTTGGGCTTCAGCACCCACCCGTTCAAGGGGGTGGCACCGTCCGCCGCCATCACGGTAATATACTCTTTTTCAGGAAATCCTGCCGCGGCCACCTTGTCGCGAAGCGGCTGGTTCGATTCCAGTACTCGCAACTGCTTGCCGTTGCCATCGTGCAACGTGATCATGGTAGGAGTATTGGCATTTGACCAACGATTGACGTAATACTTGGCATGCTTGCTGAACGTGGCGTTGTTATACCCCTCCTGCGCCGAAAGTTTTTCGGGTGCCCCTTTATCCATGTTCACCCGGTAGATTTCACGGCGCAAGGGTGACTCGCCGGCTGCCTCGTAGTAAACAAACCCGCGTTGTTCATCCACTGCCAAAAGCGAGGTCACGTCGTGCGGTCCGCTTGTCAGCTGTCGCTGCAGCGTGCCGGAGATGCCGTAGAGGTAGATATGGCTGTAACCATCCCTTTCCGAGACGTACGTGAACCGGTCCTTCGTGAAATGGATCGCGTTAAGCCACGCCTTGTCGATATAATACTTGGCCTCCTCCCTCAGTACCAGCTTGGACACCGTGGAGCGCGGATTCACGAAATACATGTCGAACCGGTTCTGATCGCGATTGAGTGTCATCACCGCCAGTTGTTCGGGATCACGGGTAAACGTGACGCGCGGGATATAGCCATCGGCATCCAGGGGCACGTCAAGCGTGCGGGTAGTGCGCGCCGAGATATCAAACACGCGACACTCTACCGTGGCATTGGTTTCACCGGCCTTCGGGTATTTGAACCGGTAGTAACCGGGATAGAGCTGCTCGTTAAAGGTCTGGAACGAGAACTCCTTCACCTCGGACTCGTCGGTCCGGACAAAGGCAAGCAACTGGTTATCGGGAGAGAACTCCATGAGCCGGGTGACCCCGAACTCCTCCTCGTACACCCAGTCGGTAGCCCCGTTGATTATCTTGTTTCGTTCCCCGTCTTTGGTCACTTGGCTCTCGGTATCAAAATCGAATTTGGTCAGCCAGATATTATTGTCAATGACATACGCGACCATTTTACTGTCGGGCGAGAAGGTGGGGATCATCTGCTTGCCCGGCTGTTCGCTCAACTTTCTCACCAGGTTTCGGCGTACATCGTGGTAGTAATAATCGGCACGGAACGAGCGTCGGTAGACCTGCTCCCGGTCACGGAAGACCAGCACCCTGTTCTCGTCGGGGCTCACCAAGAACCCCTCGAAGGCGTGGAAGGTGGCCCCGCGGGCCGAACGAGTACTAAAGAGGGTGTCCACCGCCTCGCCGGTAGCGTACGCGTACTTGATGACCGCGGTCTTCCCCGGGTCGGCTTGATAATAATGCATCCCATCTTCCGAGGAGATCATCTCGCTAATACCCCGCGGGTTAAATTCCCCGCTCGTTAAATCCTCCAAGGTATACTGTTGTGCCCAAGCGGTTACCAAGCAAATTGTCACGAAAACGGTCAGAAAGAGTCTTTTCATTTTATGATTGTTTGTAGCGGATACCTTCTATATTGCCTCGTGAAACATGAGTGCACAGGGTGCAGTATCCGGGAAATCAGAAATCACTACAAAAATAGAAGAAAATAGAGGTACTTGCAAGTGTGAGAAATGAAAACCGGGTTCTAATAAAGGAAAAACAGGAAAAGAGGGGTGCACTTTGCGCTATTTTTTGTATTTTCGGCAAAATTTTGGGATTCCCAATTTAAGATTCAAGATTTAAGTTTCAAGATTCAAGAACTTCTGTCGTCACTCGGCAAAGCTCAAACAAGATTGGCTGTGCACCCGTTCCTAAGAAAATTGGCACATTAGTCACATTAGCACATTAGCACATTGGCACATTAGCACATTAGCACATTAGCACATTGTCACATTAGCACATTAGCACATTGGCACATTAGCACATTGGCACATTAGTCACATTAGTCACATTAGCATATTAGTCACATTAATCACATTAGCATATTAGTCACATTAAAGAATGGAACCAAACGAAAAGAAAATTACGGAACTGCCCGAGAACGCGTATCGGGAATTGAAGCCGGGAGAGGAATACAAGCCGGTGCTCCCGGGCGACAGGCCGGTGACCGAAGTCACCTCTTGGTCGGTGGGCATGGGGCTTCTCATGGCGGTAATATTCTCGGCCGCCGCCGCTTACTCGGGGTTAAAGATCGGCCAAGTTTTTGAAGCGGCCATCCCCATCTCCATCATCGCGGTGGGGGCATCGGCCGCCTTCCGCAAGAAAAACGCGCTGGGGCAAAACGTGATCATCCAATCCATCGGTGCCTCCTCCGGGGTTATCGTGGCAGGAGCGGTCTTCACTATTCCCGGCCTCTATATCCTGCAGGCAAAATATCCCGAGATACAGATCAATTTCTGGCAGATCTTTTTCTCCTCTCTCTTGGGCGGGTTCCTGGGGATTCTCTTTCTCATCCCCTTCCGTAAATATTTCGTGAAAGATATGCACGGCAAGCTCCCATTTCCCGAGGCCACGGCCACCACGGAGATCCTGATGACCGGAGAAAAGGGAGGCAGCAAAGCCAGGCTGCTGATCACCAGCGGGCTGATTGGCGGGCTGTTCGACTTCTGCTTCTCAACCTTCCGTCTCTGGAGCGAGGAGATCACCACCCGGGTAATCCCCGCCGGCGCCATGCTGGCGGAGCGATTCAAGATGGTGTTCAAGTTCAACGTGAGCGCGCTCATCTTCAGTTTTGGCTACCTGGTGGGGCTGCGTTACGCGGTGATCATCACGGTAGGCTCGCTCCTCTCTTGGCTGGTGCTGGTACCGCTGGTCAACGAGATCGGGGCGTTAACCGCGCTCGCGGGCGGGGGAGTAAATCCCTTCGCGGCGCTATCGGCAGAAGCCATCTTCGCGGAGTACGTGCGCCCCATCGGTATCGGTGCCATCGCCATGGCGGGGATTATCGGCATCATCAAATCGTCGGGGGTGATTGCTACCGCGTTTAAAATGGCCACCGGCAAGAAAGTGTCCGCGGGAGCAGCACGGGATGCGGAACAAACGAAGCGCACCGACCGCGATCTAAAAATGTCGTTCGTGATGCTGTTCCTCTTTCTCACGCTGATCGCTATCTTTATCTTCCTTATTGCCGGAGTGAAGATCACCCTCATGCAGGCGATAGTGGCACTTATCACCATCACGGTTATCTCGTTCCTGTTTACTACCGTGGCGGCTAACGCCATCGCGATCGTGGGATCGAACCCGGTGTCGGGAATGACACTGATGACCCTTATCCTTTCGTCGGTAATCCTCGTGGCAGTGGGACTTGAAGGATGGCAAGGGATGGTGAGCGGGCTCATCATCGGGGGCGTGGTGTGTACCGCGCTGGCCATGGCGGGCGGCTTCGTCACCGACCTCAAGATCGGTTACTGGATAGGCACCACCCCGGCCAAGCAAGAATCTTACAAGTTCCTTGGAACGCTGGTATCGGCAGCCACGGTGGGCGCCGTCATCTTCATCCTCAACGAGGCCTACGGTTTCGTGGCCACACCCGAACACCCCAACCCCATGGTGGCACCACAGGCCAATGCCATGGCTGCCATCATCGAACCCCTGATGGCGGGCAGCGGTGTCAGCTGGATGCTGCTGGGCGTGGGCGCCGTCATTGCCATCCTCATTAACTGGTTAGGTATCTCGCCCTTGGCATTCGCCCTCGGGATGTTTATCCCCATCCAGTTAAATACTCCGCTGATCGTGGGCGGATTACTCAA
>JBBACU010000096.1:0-7284 GCA_041656815.1 Proteiniphilum sp. | reverse complement strand
TTGATCATCCAGTAAATGCCGAATCGGTCCTTGAAACTGCCGAAATAATCGCCCCAGAACTGGTCTTCCATGGGCATCTCTACTTCCCCGCCTCGTGAAAGCTCGGAGAACAAGCGGTCGGCCTCTTCCCTCGTTTCAGGAAAGATGCTGATATAGTTGTTGTTGCCTGATTTGAAGTACTGCCGCTGCTCGCTTCCCACGTCCGATCCCATCAGTATATCATTGCCGATGGGCAGGCTTACGTGCATCACCAGGTTGCGCTCCTCTTCGGGGATCTCCATCCCTTGCATGTCGCCCATCCGGAAAATGCCGCCTTTAAACTCTCCGCCGAAAACGGTTTTGTAAAAATTGAACGCTTCTTCGCATGTACCGTCAAAGTTGAGGTACGGGTTTAATTTTGCCATGATTTCTTTGCTGTTTAATTGTTATTAGTCAGTTAATTGTGGTGCTTTGTCCCGTTGAAGCCGCGGTAGTAGCCTTCATCTAGCTATTTTGTTGGGGCCGCGCTCTTCAACGTGTGAATCACGTGTTTATACACGAATTGTAACAAGGAGTTGTTTATAAATGTTCCAAGGAAGAAGGTTAAAAAAGAAAAAGGAACAAGGAGTTGGCCGGTGTTTCTCAAAACCTCATTTCTGATCAAGCTTCATTGCCGAAGGGGTGAGGAAAGCGACAACTCCCACCACTACGATAATGATGCCACATAGGATGAACGAAGTGGTGAGACCCAGCCCGTCCGCAAAAAAACCAATGCCTACTAAACCCAACATTGCGGGTATAAGGCTAACCGTGAAGAACATGGAGAAAACCCTGCCGAGTGCCGAGGGGTCAATCTTTGTCTGGATCAATCCGGTGAACGCCGAGTTATAGATGGCTCCGGAAATGCCTCCGATCGCGGTCAACACGGCAAATCCCACGTAGCCATCGGGGGATAAGAGCCCCGAGAATAAAAAAGTGAGCCCGCACAACAGGTACATCCCGTTGATGAGCCCGACACGGTTTACCTTGTATACTTTTGCTCCCATGATGGCACCCCCTATCAGTGCTCCCACGCTCCATATAGCTTCAATGATGCCGGCTTGGAACTCTGTGCCTTCAAAATGCTCCAGTGTCATCAAGGGAAATAGGACGCTGATTGGGACGAGGAAAAACGTTACCGCGATCGAGTATAGAAAAACAAAGCTCAATCCTTTGTCACGAAGTACCGACATGGCACCTTCCCTCATCTCCTTGAGAATATTCTTCGCGCTCTCTTTCTCCCTCGCCGGGTTGGGGATCTGTACGAAGAAAAGAGAGGTGACGGCGATCAGTGCTCCCGCTACATCCAGCAAAATAACATACTCTATCTCCCAGATCGTGATGAGCATTGCCCCGAGGGCGGGCCCGGCGATTTGACTAACTGAAGCAATCACTTGATTTATCCCGGCTACCCGTGTTAGCTGCTCAATCGGGGCAAGCATCGGTACCGATGCCTGCATGGCCGGCATGTGGAACGCCGAACCGATCGATCGCAACCCTAACAGCGCGAATATATGCCAGAGTTGAGCTATCTCCATCCAGAACAGAACTGCCAGTGCTAACGTGCAGAGAGCGATAAATGAATCGGCAAGCATCATGATCCTTTTTCGGTTCCATCGATCGATCAGTGCCCCCGTGAGCGGGCCAATAACTGTCTGGGGCAATAGGGCGGCAATAGCAGCCCATGCCAGCATCTCCGCGGAGCCGGTCTCTAAACTCAGCCAAATGATGATGGCGAAATTAACGAGGCTGCTGCTGAGGATGGAGAAAAACTGTCCGGACCAGATAATAGTAAAAGCCCGCTTCCAATTGTTGTTCATTTTTTTAAATAAGGCGGATTAAGAGATCGCCACCCAATGTCAAATGATGGAAACCGGCACAAAAATACAAACTTTTATGCTATTACACCCATTGCACACGGCTCAGGTCGCGAAAAAAGTGAGTTTGTGTTAAACAAGTTTGGTCGTTTGCCCTCGCTGAACAAAATAGTTCAATGATATTAGACTATTTTTCGCTGTGGCATAATCCAAGCAAGCTTGGTTTCTGCTCATTTAGCTTGACAAAATAGTTCACTAAAGTTAGACTATTTTGGCGTTCGGCATAGTCCAAACAAGTTTGGTCCTCTGCTCTCGCTGAACAAAATAGTTGAATAAAACGGACACAATTATAAAAAGCGTTATATTTGCAACTTGACTTAATCGGAAACTTCATGCGCGTAATTATTTTTTGGTTGTCAGTTACCTGTCTTATTGCCGCTATCTCGTGCGCAGATAGGGCAGGGGAGCATGTGCGTCAGCGACTTACTCGGTGGGACAGGATGATGGACAGTATGCCTCAACGTGTGGCCGATAGCCTTCGGCTGCTTCAGGACGCAAATATGTCGCGTTCTAACAGGGCGTATTATAACCTGTTGAAAGTGATCGCCGATGATAAAACGTATGTCAACTTCGCAAGTGACTCCTTGATTGTTTCAGTGACCGATTACTACCGAAATCATGACCCCAGAAACCGAAACCATATTCGTTCGCTGGCTTACCAAGGAATCGTGCGTACGCGAATGGGGGTGAAGGATAGCACGGTGTACGACCCGCTCCGAGAGGCGGATCGGTTGCTGAAATCAATGTCGCCTCCCGACCCCTCGTTGGGTTACCTGATCAACTACTTCTTGGGGAATATCCACTATAACAACCGCAACTATTCAACGGCTAACGACTATTTTCGCCTCACGCTCGGTTATGCCCGTGCCGAACACGACTCTATC
The DNA here is from genome assembly GCA_041656815.1 of Proteiniphilum sp. Taxonomy (GTDB): domain Bacteria; phylum Bacteroidota; class Bacteroidia; order Bacteroidales; family Dysgonomonadaceae; genus Proteiniphilum. Next base: position 4,505 of record JBBACU010000096.1, on the reverse strand, counting down.
CACGTTTTCGATACCTACCTGGCCCTTTACTGGAACGAGATGGAGCAACGAAACTTGAACAAGGGGAAGTTGTATTTAGATACTCTTTCGTCTTTTTATAATCTTTTGCCCGGAAAAGATTACTTTATTTTAAATGCCCAATCTATCTATTACGATGTGACCGGGGTTCCGCAAAAAGCCTTAGAACAAGAAAAAACTAAGTTGAGTTTATACCAAGTTCAAAATGAAAAAATAGAACTTTCCAGAGTATATTTTAATATTTCAAATATATACGCTGGATTGGAACGATTGGATAGTGCGATGCTTTATGCACGTTTAGCAATAGACTGTATAGAAGATTCCACGCATAGGCAGAGCTATTTGTTTTATCAAAATGTAGCTGACATCGCTGAAAAATTGGGTGATTTTTCTTTATCCAATAAATTTTTGAAAAGTAGTATTGAATTTCACAATCAATCTATACGAGAGCGACTGGACATGCAAATCGCGGAACTGGAGAAAAGATATGATTTAACCGAGGCAGAGAATGTTATCCTTCGAACACGGCAGCAGAACCTGAGCATTATAATCGGCGCGTTGATACTGGTTATCGTGCTGATTTTTGTCCTGATGTACGCGCGAAAAGCGAGGCGAAAGGCACAATTGAAATTGATACAGGCCGAGCATACGATGCAACAGCAGGAACTGCAAGCCAAGATCTTGCGAGAAGAAGCGGCGAAGCGCAAATGGTTGCTGGAACTTTACAGTTATATATCCAATCGGCTCACCTTTCTCCAAGGGGAGTTCGAAACGCTCACGCGACGGTATGTCTCTTCTCACCCCAAGGTGTACCGGGAGATGGAGCAAATTTTGAAAAAAACAGATGCTGAATTGCGGGATATCACCAAAACGCTCCCTATAAATGAGGAAACATTTCGTGCCTATACCAACTTGCGTGACGAAGAAGGAGTGTTAAACTCCACCGAAAAAATGATGTTGATGCTGTTGGCATGCGACGCGGATAATCGGCAATTGGCCACTTTTATGAATACCAGCATCGAGAGTATCCGGGTAAGAAAATCGCAGTTAAAGAAAAAAATGCAGGAAAAGGCTATAGATACCGCAGTTTTTAACGAGTAAGTGTCGTTAAAGTGTTGCTCTGCAATTATCTATTAATCTTTCTGTTATGTCTAATAATGCCGTTAAAATATCTCCGGGGTCTTGTTTTTCATGTCATTCCTCTGTTATTTTGTGTCTGGATTTCGTAACAACTAAAAAGCAGAACGTATGAAAAAAGCAGCAGTGGTATTATTTATGATGATGGCGGGTGTTTTATTATTTCAGGTATCCGCACAAGATCCTATCCAAGATAGAATCGAATTAGGTCGTGAAGGCGGTACCACCCGTGCCCAAAGCCGCGCCTTTAGCATGCAGACGTTGCAAGCGGAGCCCGTGGTGGAAGCATTTATTTCGGAAAACACGGTATCGGTATCCGTACAAAATTATCGCGGCAGCGCCCTTGTGGAGGTCGTCGGATCGAGAGGCGCAAAGCAAGCCTTCATACAAGTATACGACATGGGATTTGATGTGATTAGCCTTGCGGGAATGCGTGCGGGTGAGTATACCATACGTGTAACACTGGGAACAGAAGTATTTACAGGAACATTTAAAAAGGGAATGAATGGACGCTAAAACAAACAGAGTAAAGGAGAACGTTCGTAAGTACCTACTCACGGATGTTGCTTCTTGCACGTTTACCTTTTCAGACGGGTTAACGAGCAAGGTAAAGCCTTCTCCCGACAAAGAGATCGTGCTGGTGAAATTGATCCCGCACACCACCAAATCGAAAATGTTCGAAGATAGCGTGTTAAAGAACTACGCGGTAGCTAAAAACGTGAGCGAACTGGCAACGCTTTGTCGCTACGAGTGCGTGAGGACTTTCACGCGCCACTTTAAAAAGAGTTTCGGGAAAACGCCCTATCAATGGATGCTTGATCGGAAAATGGAAGAGATACATTCGCTAGTGATCAATTCAGATCTGACCATCACGGAGATAGCGAAGATGTACGATTTTAAAAGTGTCTCGCACTTGGTGAATCTATTTAGCAAACGTTACGGTGTTTCACCGCGCAAAAGCAGGTTGTTGGAAGCAATCTAACCTCTACCTTTTTACAACTTGTGTAACACAATCTTCATTTCACGTCTTCCAATATAATACTCTTTGTGCGACGGTGAAAACCGGAAAGCGCCTCCCGAGGGAGGCGCTTTTTTAAATCCATTTCATGTACGCGAAGTCCATCCGGTGAGGGAGGTCGGGGTTCTTGGGATATATCCGTATCCCGTACTGGTGTGTGCCCGGGTCGTTGAGCTGCTTATTGGTTTCAAAATAGAGCAAGGAACCTTCGGTCCGGACAAGTTCGAACTCGAACGATTCAATGAACTGGGGCTCTGTGTTCATGTTGTCGTGATCCACCACCACGCACTCCACGGCTATCTCGCAGTTCAGGTCTTTCTTGTCGATTACCACGCGGCTGTATACCTCGTCGTTGCCATTGATGGTCTTCACCTTCAGGTTGGGGTTGAACTCCATCTTTACCACCTCAAGCGTGTCCCATTTCTTCGCGGTATCTTCCTTCCACCTCGTAATCTCTTTTGCTTTCTTGTAATTTTCCTCACGGAGCTGGCTCGACCGCGATGCCAATTTATTGTAGAAGCGATCAAAGTAATCATCCATCATCCGCTTTGTGGTGAAGTGAGGAGCAATCTCAGCCATCGACTTCTTGATGTATTGCACCCACTCGTAGGAGTACCCGTTGCTGTTATGGGCATAATACAAGGGGATGATCTCGTTCTCGAGCATCGAGTAGATGGTAGAAGCGTCCAGTTCGTCTTGGAAGACTTGGTTGTCGTAGGTCCTTTTATCGGTCAATGCCCAGCCGGCACCTTCCACGTACCCCTCGTACCACCACCCGTCGAGTACCGAAAAGTTGAGCACGCCGTTCATCTCGGCTTTTTCGCCCGATGTGCCGGATGCTTCTTGTGCCCGGGTAGGGGTGTTCAACCAGATGTCCACACCGGAAACGAGTCGTTTGCCGAGCCGCATATCGTAATTTTCCAGGAAAATGATCTTGCCTAAAAACTCGGGGCGGCGGGAGATCTCCACGATCTGTTTAATGAGTCCTTGTCCCCCTCCATCGGCAGGGTGTGCCTTCCCGGCAAAAATAAACTGAACCGGGTAGCGCGGATTATTCACGATTCGTGCCAACCGTTCGAGGTCGGTGAAGAGCAGGTGCGCCCGCTTGTAAGTAGCAAACCTTCGGGAGAATCCAATCAGCAGCGCGTTGGGGTTCACTTCCTCCAACATGTTCATGATGCGTGTGGGGTCGGCCTGGTTCTTGAGCCACCCCTCTTTGAACTCCACGTGAATGTAATCGATGAGCTTCTTCTTAAGGTGGACGCGCAGGTTCCAAATCTCATCGTCGCTCACTTGGTATATTTTTTTCCAAATCTCGGGGTTCGACTGGTCTTCGAAAAACGATTCGCCAAAGTGTTTCTCGTACATCGCTTTTACCGACGAGGTGGCCCAGCTGGGCAGATGGATGCCGTTGGTCACGTAGCTCACGTGGAGCTCTTCCGGGAAATAGCCTTTCCATACCGGTTGGAACATCTCTTGCGAGACGGTGCCATGCAGCTTGCTCACGCCATTCGCTTCTTGTGCCGTGTTCAGCGCGAAGACACTCATCGAGAACCGCTCGTGGGTGCCGGGGTTGGCTCGCCCCATATCCATGAAGCGGGGCCATGAGATGCCTATTCGCTCCACGATGGGAACCATGTACTTCGAGATCAGTGCTTCGTCGAAGTAGTCATGCCCCGCGGGAACGGGAGTGTGGACGGTGTAAAGCGAAGAGGCACGCACAATCTCCAGCGCTTCATTGAACGACAGCCCTTCTTCCTTCACGTAATCGAGCAACCGCTGCACGTTGATGAAAGCGGCATGCCCCTCGTTCATGTGGTACACCTCTTTTTTGATGCCTAATTTTTTCAGGAGCAGTATCCCGCCGATTCCCAAGAGGTACTCTTGCTTCATGCGGTTCTCCCAGTCGCCCCCGTATAGCTGGTGGGTAATCGATCGGTCGAACTCACTGTTCTGCTCCAGGTCGGTATCCATCAAGTAGAGGTTGATGCGGCCGACAGCCACCTTCCATATATTCGAGTAAATGGCCCGGTCGTGAAACGGCACTTCAAGAATCATCGGCGAGCCATCGTCGTTCATCATTTGCGTGATGGGGAGGCTGCCGAAGTTTTGCGCTTCGTAGTTCGCGATCTGTTGCCCGTCGACGGATAACGACTGGGTGAAGTAACCGTAACGGTATAAGAAGCCCACGGCGGTCATGTTCACCTTGCTGTCGCTCGCCTCCTTGAGGTAATCGCCTGCGAGTACACCCAAGCCTCCCGAGTAAATTTTTAGCACGTGCGATAGTCCGTACTCCATGCTGAAATAAGCCACGCTGGGCCGTTCGGCATTA
>JBBACU010000095.1:0-7287 GCA_041656815.1 Proteiniphilum sp. | reverse complement strand
CTTATTTCTTGCCGAAGGGAGGATACGTGGTGGCGATGACCCCGGAAGAGGCATTGGAAAAGGCACGGGCAAAGGTGGATTACCCGTTGACGATCGCAGACCTGAAACAGGACGAGGACGTGCTGGACACCTGGTTCTCCTCTTGGCTCTGGCCGATATCGGTGTTCGACGGCATCAACCATCCCGACAATAAAGAGATCAACTATTACTATCCCACGAGCGACCTCGTGACCGCCCCCGAGATCATCTTCTTCTGGGTGGCCCGCATGATCATGGCCGGCTACGAGTACCGCCAAGAGCCTTGCTTCCGGAACGTATACTTCACCGGGATCGTGCGCGATAAACTGGGGCGGAAGATGTCGAAGTCACTCGGCAACTCGCCCGACCCCATCGAACTCATGGAAAAATACGGGGCCGACGGGGTGCGCATGGGCATGTTGCTTACCTCACCCGCGGGGAACGACCTCCCCTTCGACGAGTCGGTCTGCGAACAGGGACGAAACTTCAACAACAAGATATGGAACGCGTTCCGCCTGATCAAGGGGTGGAAAGTAGACGAGAACATCGAACAACCTGAAACGGCAAAAATCGCGACGAAATGGTTCGAGAACAAGCTCTCCGAAACCGTGACCGAGGTAGATGATCTTTTCTCGAAATACCGTCTCTCCGAAGCGCTGATGCTCCTTTACAAACTCTTCTGGGACGAGTTCTCCGCATGGTACCTGGAGATGATCAAGCCGGAATACCGGCAACCGATCGACGGGGAGACCTACCGGGCCACGTTGCACTATTTTGACGCGCTAACCCGCCTCTTGCATCCCTTCATGCCGTTTATCACCGAAGAGCTATGGCAGGCGCTCTACGAAAGGAAAGAGGGCGAAAGTATCATGACAGCTCTTCAGCCGGGACAGGCTCCCGCCGATAAAGGGTTCTTGGCCGGCTTCGAGACGTTAAAGGAGATTGTCGCCGGTGTACGCACCATCCGGGTGGAAAAGAATATTCCCAATAAGGATGAACTGGAGCTGCACGTGATCGGCAGACACGACCATCAGTACGACAGCGTGATCTCGAAAGTATGCCGCCTTTCCTCGATCGCGTCGGTTTCCGAAAAGCAAGGGGGGGCCACGGGATTCCTCGTGGGAACCACCGAGTACAGCATCCCCTTGGCAGAGAAGATGGACGTGGAAGCCGAGTTAGAGAAACTGAAAACGGAACTTTCTTATACCGAAGGATTCCTGCAGTCGGTCATGAAAAAGCTGGGCAACGAACGGTTTGTTCAAAACGCGAAACCCCAGATCGTGGAGGCCGAACGAAAGAAGCAGGCCGATGCCGAAAGCAAGATCGCCCTCCTGAAAGAGAATATTGCGGCATTGTCTTCTGAAGAATAATAATAAATATTGTGCCCATCATCCGCTCAGGGGGCACTGTTGGTGAAATCAAGCACGGGTAAATATGGACGAGCTGACACCCTATATTGCCGATAAAATCGCTGAAGAGATCATTTCGATCAAACCGGTCTCCGGCGGGGATATCTCTTCTGCCTACCGGCTTGAAACCGCTAACGCGCGCTATTTCCTGAAAGTAAACAACGGTTCGTCGGCTTTACAGATGTTTCACGCGGAACAGAAGGGATTACAAGCTATTGTGGCAACCGGAACTATTGCCGTCCCTCACGTGTACATGGCGGACTCGGTCGATGGTCAGGCTTTTCTCCTGATGGATCACGTGGAGAGCAAACGCCCGAGCACATCGGATTATCATCGCTTAGGCATGCAACTAGCCGAACTACATCAATTTTCACTCGACCCGTCGCCTATAGCGGGAAAAACCGACCAACAACCAGCAGAACCTGTTCAATCTTCAGGTGCAGGTTTTGGGTTCTCATCAGACAACTTTATCGGCAGCCTCCCACAAAGTAATCGTTCACATACCGACTGGTCCGAGTTTTACTGGTTTGAACGGATTTTTCCGCAGCTTCAAATGGCACGCCGAGATGGATTGATTTCGGGGAAAATGATTCCGACAGAAGAGAACGCGATCGCTCTTTTTCGAGACATTTTCGGCCACGTAAAGCCCTCGCTGTTGCATGGCGACCTATGGGGCGGCAACTACCTGATCGCGACGGACGGCACCCCTTACCTGATTGATCCCGCCGTCTACTACGGGCACTCGATGGTCGATATCGCCATGAGCCGGCTCTTCGGCGGTTTTGGCCCCGACTTTTACAGTGCTTACCATGAAATCATCCCTGAACCCGAAAACTACGATATCCAAATCGATCTCTATCAACTTTACTACCTGCTGGTACACCTCAATCTCTTTGGCAGCGGGTACTACTCTTCCGTCATCTCTCTCCTCAAAAAATATTTTTAAACAAACACGACTCCATTCAAAACAAGCCCCGTATAAACCTGAAATCAACGTAGACCCCGCAGGTATTGCACTTGCAGTTTAACTCTTGATTATCAAACATTATCCCTTAATCAATATAATGGCTATCGAAAATAATGGCTACAATAGCGAAAATGAGGCAAATAGTTAAGGATACCGAAAGCTTTACAGAACAATTTGAAGAAATAAGTCTCATCTCCATCGAATTCGATGGAGATGAGACTATAATAAAAAAATATCAGTATATTTGAAGCAAATCTTAAAAAATGAGTGCAATTCAACAGAACGAATATAGCCAATTTCTTGTAGAGATAAAGGAACGCATCCGCATAGCTTAATATGAAGCCATGAAAGCAGTTAATAAAGAAATGATTGCTCTCTACTGGGATATTGGAAAACGGATTACAGATAAACAACAACAATTAGGTTGGGGGAAAGCTATAGTCGAAACTCTATCAAAAGATTTGCAAAATGAGTTCCCTGGAATACGTGGATTTGGCACCTCAAACCTATGGGCAATGGCTCAATTTTTCTCTGAATATGAAGGAAGTACAATTCTCCGACCATTAGTTGGAGAAATTAGTTGGAGTAAACATTTAGTGATAATGACATTCGTTCTTTTCTTGTTGAATTTGGAACTGCCTTTACATTCGTCGGAAATCAATATCTTATTGAAATAGAGGGAGAAGAATATTTTATTGATTTACTTCTTTATCATCGTAAACTGCAAGCAATGGTTGCAGTGGAGCTAAAAATAGGAAAGTTTCTCCCTGAATATAAAGGAAAGATGGAATTCTATTTGAATGTACTGAATGATACTGTAAAATTACCACATGAGAATCCATCTATTGGTATTATCATATGTAAATCAAAAAAGCGTACCATTGTAGAGTACGCTCTTAAAGATTCTAATCAGCCAATCGGTATTGTTACTTATAGCCTTACATTTGAACTACCTGACTCGTATCAAGAAATACTCCCTGATGGGGAGGAGATTGCGAGAAGGATAAATTTATTGATGGAGAAATAATAAACGAAATCCGCTTGCTACAAAGCAATAGCCGGGACAACTTGAAATATATGTTGTAAAAAATACTTTTTTATTTTGCTAAATCGATTCAACAACCTATTTTTGCCGTACCAAGTTCTTAGACAAACTTAATGGCTAAAAAAGTATCGATAAAAGATATCGCGAAAGCGGTGGGTGTATCGCCGTCTCTTGTCTCCATGGTCCTGAATGGAAAAGCAGCCCAGTACCGGATCGGGGACGAGGTGGCAAAGCGTGTCATCAAGACCGCCAAAGAGATGCATTATGCCCCCAATCTCGTGGCGAAAAACCTACGGTCGGGGAAAACCCAACTCGTGGGATTGATCGTCACTGATATCTCTAACCCGTTTTACTCCGCCATCGCGAGAATCGTGGAGGACAGGGCCAGCGAAAAGAACTATACCGTGTTAATTAGTAGCACGGACGAAAACTTAGATAACACGGAGCGGCTGGTGGACGTGTTGCTCAACAAAGGAGTGGAAGGGTTGATTCTCGTGCCGTGTGACGGCTCCAAGAATCTTGTCCAACGACTTTACGACAGCAATTTTCCTACCGTGCTATTAGACAGACATTTTCCCGACATTGATTTAAGCTCTTCTTGTCTGGATAATAAAGAGGCAACCCGCTTCGCGACAGAGCACTTATTAGAACAAGGATATAAAAACATCGCCCTTATCGCCTATAACACGGGAATGCAGCATATTTTAGATCGTATCTCGGGATACGAAGAGACAATGAAGAGCGCCGGATTAAACGCATATATCAATGTAGAAAAGGTTAATATCTTGAACCCGAAAGAAGAGATAAATGACGCGTTGGGCAAGCTGATCAATAACAAACAGGCCGATGCGGTAATCTTCCTGACAAATATGCTTGCTACCAACGGTTTATATTGTTTGAATGAAATGGACGTGAAAATACCGCAGGATCTTGCTATAGTCGGGTTTAATGGAAACGACGCGTTTAATCTCTTTTATTCACCGGTCACCTACATAAAACAACCGTTAGAACAGATTGCAAAGGCATCCATCGATATACTGATGGAGCGAATAAAAAGTAACGATTATAAATCGAAGGTTTTCTTGGAGCCAGAGTTGGTTATCCAACAATCTTCGCTAAAGCGGGCGTGAAAAGGTTTTTATGCCAATTTGCTAAATCGTCAAAGCGATTATAAAGTGCCGGATTCCCTCAGTGACAACACGAAGTAATTCATCTGACAATTAAAACAATACACCAATGAACAGCAAACAAGTAAAACTACTGGAAGGGATTGTTGTCCCACTGGTAACTCCCTTATCCTCTCATGGTCAAATCGACATAGAAGGATTGAACAAACTGATAGAACATGTTATAGAAGGCGGGGTACACGGGATTTTTGTTTTGGGTACGACAGGAGAAGCCCAGAGCCTGAGTATGCAACAGCGTGAGGAGATGATAAGAGAAACTAGTCGTATCTTGAACAATCGCCTCCCCCTGTTGGTAGGTATTTCCGATACATCGCTTGCCGATAGCGCTGCTTTGGCACGAAAGGCACACGAAGCAGGAGCCTATGCCGTCGTGGCAACTCCTCCCTATTATTTTGCCACGGGGCAACCTGAACTGGTAGAATATTTCGAAAAACTACTCGAACTCCTGCCTTTGCCTCTATTCCTGTACAACATGCCGGTGCACACGAAAGTGACATTCGAACCCGAAACAATCAAACACATTGCTCGGGATCCGAAGGTTATTGGCTTCAAGGACAGTTCCGCGAACGGCACCTATCTCCAAACAGTCATGTACACCATGAGGGATAAACCCGATTTCATGATCTTCGTGGGCCCGGAAGAGATGACTGCCCAAATGGTATTCACGGGAGCGGACGGGGGCGTTAACGGGGGTGCTAACTTGTTCCCTGAGCTCTACGTGGGGCTTTACAATGCTGCAAAAGCACGTGATATTGAAAAAGTCAAGGTATTGCAACAAAAAGTAATGCAGGTATCCACGAGTATTTACACGAAAGGAAAATACGGATCAAGCTACCTGAAAGGGTTAAAGTGCGCGCTCTCTGTTGCCGGTATTTGCAACGATTTCCCCGCGCTCCCTTTTTCTGCTTTCGATCGCGCGACGAAAACAGAAATTGAAAAGGCAGTAACCGAGATAAAAGCTGATTTAGGCACTGGAAAAATTTGATAAACCCCAAAAATAACATCATGCCGAAAATCACCTCGAGAAAAGCATATCCTTGGTTGGTAGTGGGTATGCTATGGTTCGTAGCACTGCTCAATTACCTCGACCGGCAAATGCTGGCAACCATGAAACCATTCATGGAGATTGATATTCCCGATTTAATCACGGCCACCAACTTTGGTCGCTTAATGGCTATCTTCCTCTGGATATATGCCTTGATGAGCCCTATTTCAGGCATCATAGCCGACAGGTTGAACCGTAAATGGCTGATCGTGGTCAGCCTCTTCGTCTGGTCGTCAGTCACCCTTGCCATGGGATACGCGCGGGATATGCAACAGCTGTATATGCTAAGGGCTTTGATGGGTGTTAGCGAGGCTTTCTATATACCCGCGGCGCTCTCCCTTATCGCCGACTACCACCAGGGCAAGACGAGGTCGCTCGCCATCGGATTTCACACGGCGGGAATCTACCTTGGGCAGGCATTCGGGGGATTTGGTGCGACATTGGCAGGTGCCACCTCGTGGCAGCTCACGTTTCATACTTTTGGAATTATAGGGATGGTTTACAGCCTGATTTTGATTGGGCTACTTCACGAGAAGAAAACCTATACCATCGATACGACACGAAAAAGGTCCTTTGGACAGGAAATGAGTATGATGGGAAAGGGGTTGACCTTGCTCTTTTCTAATATCGCCTTCTGGGTGATTCTCTTCTATTTCTCCGCCCCCAGCTTACCGGGATGGGCCACGAAAAACTGGCTCCCTACCCTCTTTTCGGAATCATTGAACATGGGAATGGAGCAAGCCGGCCCCTTATCAACCATGACGTTGGCCTTGGCATCGCTGGTGGGAGTGATTATCGGGGGATACTTGTCCGACCGTTGGGTAGCGAGAAAATTGAAAGGTCGTATTTACACGGGTGTAATCGGATTGGGAATGACCCTCCCGGCATTACTTCTAATTGGCTACGGCAGCGGTTTGTTTATGATTGTAACCGGAGCCCTTATGTTCGGTTTGGGTTTTGGGATATTCGACGTGAACAACATGCCTATCTTGTGCCAGTTCGTGCCGTCGCGTTACCGGGCTACGGGGTATGGGTTCATGAACTTGGCGGGGATATCGGCCGGGGCTGTTATCACCAACGAGTTGGGTAAAGCTCTGGACGCGGGATACATGAACACGGTATTCGCTGTAATGATAGGAGCTGTGGCCTTGGCGATTGTCTTGCAATTAACGGTCCTTAAACCGAAAACCATTGATATGACGGATGAGCTCTACGTTCAAAAAAATTAGTTACAAGCACAGACCGCGGTATCAATCTTGTTCGTGTGATGTCACTGAACTTCAAATTGTATGGATAGCGAGGTGCCGCGCTCATCGACCACGGTAAGGACATGTTCGCCCCGTTCGGGAGAGAGCTCCATTTGGTGAATATGGGATGTTTCTCCCAGGTAGTCCGTGCCGAGATGCCAGAAAACACGTGCGGAGGGATCCCGATGCGCCAGTTCAAAAATGGCTTTCCCTCTCGAACCGTCCAGTTGCTTGGTTATCCGGAGGATTGCTCCGGGGTAGGGATAGATAAACTGCATCACCGCGTCGGGCAGGTTGCCTGAAGCACACTCGGGCGAGAAAGGGGGAAGCGAGCGGTAACCCGGGTGCCGTTGCTTGTAGTACCACTCC
>JBBACU010000094.1:0-7303 GCA_041656815.1 Proteiniphilum sp. | reverse complement strand
TGCTTTGCATTGTACCCGTTTCGCGAACAAGCGTTTCCCGTTAGGTGGGCACGAGGCGGTGGTCATGCGACAAGGTATTTGCTTGCACGAGCGCGCGAAGAGGGCCAAAACGAGTAAACCAATGAACTATTTATTTACTTCCGAATCGGTATCGGAAGGACATCCCGATAAAGTAGCCGATCAAATCTCCGATGCGCTGTTGGACCAGTTCCTGGCGTATGACCCCACCTCGAAAGTGGCGTGCGAAACGCTGGTTACCACGGGGCAAGTGGTGCTTGCCGGCGAGGTGAAATCGAAAGCCTACGTGGACGTGGCCGAAGTGGCCCGGGACGTGATCGCGGGGATAGGCTATACCAAAAGCGAATACCAGTTTGAAGCCCGTTCCTGCGGTGTTTTCTCGAGTATTCACGAGCAGTCCGACGATATAAACCGGGGAGTGGACCAGAAGGCCGACCCGATGGAGCAAGGGGCGGGCGACCAAGGCATGATGTTCGGGTACGCCACCAGCGAAACCGATAATTTCATGCCCTTGTCGCTTGATCTGAGCCATGTCCTGCTGCAAGAACTGGCAAATATTCGCAAGAACGAGCCGGAACTGATGCCTTACCTGCGCCCCGACTCCAAGTCGCAAGTTACCGTGGAGTATGCTGACGACGGCACACCCCTCCGCATCGATACCATCGTGATCTCCACGCAGCACGATGAATTTGAAACACCTCTCGACGATTCCAAGGAAGCGGCACTGGCCGCGGACGAGAGGATGCGGGCGCGCATCGAAGAAGACCTGCGCGCAATCCTGATCCCGCGGGTACAAGCGCGCTACAAGCAACGAAAAGACGTTCACGAGCTGTTCGAGGGGGATATCAAGTACTTCGTGAACCCCACGGGGAAATTCGTGATCGGCGGCCCTCACGGGGATACCGGGCTCACCGGACGGAAAATCATCGTGGATACCTACGGGGGGAAAGCGGCCCACGGAGGAGGTGCTTTCTCCGGGAAAGATCCCTCCAAGGTGGACCGGTCGGCAGCGTACGCTGCCCGCCATATTGCCAAGAACATGGTGGCCGCGGGAATCTCTCCCGAAGTACTGATTCAGGTCTCTTACGCCATCGGGGTGGCACGGCCGATGAATATCTACGTGAACACGTACGGGAAAAGCAACGTGAAGTTCTCGGATACCGAGATCGCGGAGAAGATCGGAGAACTGTTCGATATGCGCCCGAAAGCGATCGAGGAGCGTTTGAAGCTTCGCGATCCCATCTACCTGGAGACGGCTTCTTACGGGCACATGGGGCGCGAGCCGCGCACCGTGAAAAAAGTGTTCACCTCGCGTTACATGACAGAGCCGGTGGAGCGTGAGGTAGAGTTATTCACGTGGGAGAAGCTGGATTACGTGGACAAGATACGCGAAGCGTTTGGTTTATGAGCGAGAAGGAGCTGTCCGTGGTTGTTTACTGTGCTTCCAGTGCGGAAATAGACCGGGTGTACGTCGACACGGCCACGCGGCTTGGAGAGCTGCTCGCTGAAAACGGTGTCGCCTGCATCAACGGGGCCGGGAGGCAAGGGTTGATGGGGGCGCTGAACGACTCGGTCATTCGTCGCGGGGGGAAAGTGAAAGGAGTGATCCCCCGCTTCATGGTAGAGGCGGGATGGTGCCACGACCGGCTTGGCGAGACGATTATTACCGAGACGATACACGATCGTAAAGCGTATATGGCCCGCGCGGCCGATGCCGTGATCGCGTTGCCCGGTGGCCTGGGCACGCTCGAGGAACTCGCGGAGATCCTCACCTGGAAGCAGCTGGGCCTCTACAAAAATCCCATTATCATACTCAACGCGAACGACTACTATAGCCCCTTGCTCCACTTCTTGGAGAAAATGATGGAGGAAAAATTCCTGAATACCCGCTATCGGGAGATGTGGGAGGTGGCCACCACGCCCGAAGAAGCAGTGGCGCTCTTGGAGTCTCACTTCAAAAAATAGTTGTAACTTCGCGTAAAAAGGCCGTGTTTTACTTGACCCCCGACACTATCCCGGACTCGCTTTCCTTCTACTTGAAGGCGACGGAACCTGTTGTGCGCCCCGATCCGCTGTTGGTAGACTTTGGCCGTTTCGAGTACTTGCCCCTGCAGGACAGCCGCCTGCTCTTCGCCATCGACTCGGCTTATTTAGAGAGCGTGCCGGCGATGGCGCCTGCCCACGCGGGTGTGTCGATGCCCCTGCCGGGATGGGTGGAGAGCATCGTTTTTCTGCTCTTTGTGCTCTGTTTCGTGCTTTTTTCTTTTGTCTATCGCGGTGCGCGGGGGAGTTTTTGGAGTAACTTCAAGAACAAGCTTTTTATTCGGGAGAAACCGCTATCCGGACACAAGGTGCAAGTGACAACCGCCGAGTTGTGGGGAGAGTTTTTCATGATCGGGCAGACGGTCGTCATGACCTCTATTGTCCTGTTATACTGCTTTTTGTGCGAGAGTCTCGTGCCGCTCTCTGGCGGGTTCCCCCTCGTTATTTTAGCCGCGATCGTGTTGGGGCTGGCCCTGTTAGGAGCACTGAAATATGTAATGTACCGTGCCATTGCAACCTTCTTCCTTCCGGGAGACCTTACCCGTTGGATAGGGCAATATTACCAGCACGCCCAATTGCTGGGAATTTTTCTTTTTTTGCCGGTCCTTGTTTTCGTTTTTTTACAAGAATACAGGAATATTGCGTTTCTGGTGATATTGTTTCTGTTTTTTATGAATCGCCTGCTTGTCATACTCAGCCTGTTAAATATTTTTGTTAAAAATAAAGTCGGTATAGTCTATTTTTTTGTGTACCTTTGCGGAACTGAAATTGCCCCCTATTTGTTGTTTTATAAAGGGGTGGTTTCGATTGTAACTATTGCAGGAAATTACTTGGTATGAAACGAGCACGGTAATCATTATCAGGCAAGTACATGATTAAAGCGAGTTCCATATGATACCTTTGAACTATTTGCGTTAAACCAAACGAGCAGAAGATAAGCTTGCTTATATTATGCCGTGGTGAGCAAATATCTAACTTTAGTGAAATAAATAGTTTTAATCATATGAATGTCCGAAAGATAAATAAAATTCTCATTTCTCAACCTAAACCCGGTAGCGAAAAATCCCCCTATTTCGATATAGCGGAGAAATTTAATGTTGATATTCATTTTTATCCCTTTATCCGGGTAGATCGGGTATCCACTAAAGAATTTCGGCAGCAACGAATCAATATACTGGACCACAGCGCGATCATATTCACTGCGCGGACCGCGGTGGATAAATTTTTCTCGATCTGCGAGGAGATGAAGATCGTGATCCCGGAAACGATGAAATATTTTTGTGTTTCAGAAACCATCGCGCTCTACCTGCAAAAGTATATCGTTTACCGGAAACGGAAAATATTTTTCAGCCAGACCGGCCGGATCGAAGGCCTGAGTAACGCGTTTACCAAACACGCGAAGGAGAAGTTCCTTTTGCCGGTCCCGGAAGAGCATAACGATGATGTGACGCAATTCTTGGATGAGAAGAAGATTGGCTACAACAAAACGGTCATGTACCGGACCGTGAGTAACGATTTTCCGGAAGGCGAGAAAATGGATTACGACCTGATAATCTTCTTTAGCCCGCTCGGGATTCATTCGCTCATGAGTAATTTTCCTGACTACAAGCAGGGCGACGCGGGCATAGGCTGTTTTGGGAGCGCCACGGCAAGGGCGGTAGAAGAAGCCGGCTTGAGGCTCGACTGCGAAGCCCCCCAGCCGGAATATCCTTCCATGACCGCTGCCTTGGAAGCATTTATAAAAGAGAATCACAAGTTTCATTCGCGGTAGGCGGCACGGCAAGATTAATAAATGAAAGTGGAAAAGAGCGGCAAGCACTTTTCCATTTTTTTTTCGAAAGTGCCCCCGATCATTTTAAAAAGAATTATCTTTGCCGCAGTAATTGCTTTCGGTGGATTGCTTTTATCTATGAACGACGAACAGCGTTTTACATTCGCGAAGGCGGAGCGGGTAACGGGCGATAAAAGGATTGAAGCGCTTTTCGCGCGGGGGTGTCCCTTTATGGCATATCCTTTTCGGGTGGTTTACTTGGAAAAAGAGGGGTGCGTTTCGTGCCCCGTGTCGGTATTGATCACCGTCCCCAAGAAAAGGATCAAGTCCGCGGCTCGGCGTAACCGTGTGAAGCGCCTTGTGAGGGAAGCCTACCGGCGGAACAAGCATCTTTTCAATCGCTCCCTGCTTCCCGAAAACCGGGGAATGGATATCGCTTTCATCTACGTGAGGGATGAAACGGCCGATTATGCCGCGGTAGAAAAAGGAGTGCGGAAAGCATTGCTCACGCTGAACCGTCAACTAACCAACGAGAGGGAAGAATGTCAAGGGTATTGAAAAAAATAGTCACGTGGATACTGCTTGCTCCCGTCTATTTCTACCGGGCAGCCATTTCACCATTATTGCCGCCCAGTTGCCGCTACACGCCCACTTGTTCACAGTACACGATAGAAGCACTAAAAAAACACGGCCCTTTTAGAGGCTCGTACTTGTCTGCCAAGCGTATTTTGAGCTGCAACCCTTGGGGAGGAAAAGGATATGATCCCGTACCCGAACCAACGGGCAAGAAGGACAAGGCGAAAGCATAGGATATTAATGTATGGAATTTTACGACGTACACACCCATCAGATTATTCTCGAAGATAGCGATGATCCCTATCACTCGTGTATCTTTGATGTATACCCCCTTGAATTTGAAGTAGCCAAAGATTCCCACCGGCGCCACGCGTTCTCCTGCGGGATTCATCCCTGGTATTCCGAGGACAGCGATACCCAGATGGCTTACCTCACCGAAATAGCTCCCAATCCCCGCATCGTCGCGATCGGAGAGACCGGCCTCGACCGGTTGAAAGGCCCCTCTTTTGATGTTCAGGTACCGGTCTTCAAGAAACACATCGAGATTGCCGAAAAGCTGCGGAAGCCTCTGATTATACATTGCGTGAAAGCGTGGGAAGAACTTATTCAAGTGTACCGCGAAACAAAACCCTCCCAGCCGTGTATCATCCATGGTTACCGGGGAAAACCGGAACTCACCAAGCGGCTTGTCAGCGAAGGATTCCTATTCTCTGTCGGCGACCATATCAACGTGGACTCGATGCCACTGATCCCGCTGGACCGGCTCTTTTGCGAGACGGACGAAGGGGAGATGCCGATACGCGACGTTTACCTCCAAGCTTCCCGGGCCTTGAACATGGATGTAGAGGAATTCGCGGATATCATTGCCGGCAACCTCCGCCGTGTATTCCCCGCCGTACAGCCCCCGAAGCCATATTATCAAGACGAAGTGGAGACGGAAGGCTAACGAGATCGACAGAGTGGCAGCGATCCGGGTGACTTCGGCAGACGGACAAAGCAGGGCAGAATATAAGGTATTTTTTCAGGTACTACCTATATCTTTGTATCAGACAGTCGATATGGCAGGGCGGGGATATATAAGCGCTTCGGAAGGGGATTTAATTTAATACCTCTAGAAAACGTATATTTGTTTATGGTAGAAATGCACTTCGCCAATTCGTGAAGGATATGAACCAAGTACATTTGCTATGAATTGTTCCGACTTGCTTTTGTCTCACTCGCGACAAGTTCAGGAGGAATTCTACATGGCCACCGCTTCTCGTATCCGGGCGAGACGTGAAAGTAACTTGTTGTCTTTTTCTGCTACCTGCAGATTATATTTAAGCTGTAAACGCATCAGTGAATCGGCGGGAACATTCAGGGCTGCTTCAAACATCATTGCCGTTGGAGTGGTAAGCGGGCGTCGCTCGTTCAGTATATCGTTTAAAACCTTGTATGACATACCCATTTGCTTTGCCAAAATAGTTTGAGGGATGCCCCGGTACTTAATCTCATCTTTCAATACCTCCCCGGGATGCGTGGGGCTAAACCCATATTTTATATTTGCCATAAGATGTTATTTATAGTGGTTTGATAATTCTATTATATTGCATATGGTAACAAATGTATTGGAAACGACTTTGGATGTTTTGAATTCAATCCTGTATTGATCGTTCACACGCACTGATTCCAACCCTTTTTTGTCGCCAAGCAATACTTTATAATGCAAACTGTTATACCTGAAAAGGTCTTCCACTACCTCGACAGATTCCAAAATATCGATTGTCTTGCGATACTTTTGAATTACTTGCGGTTGGAAACGGTACTTTTTATTCGTTGTTTTTCCCGTTTCGTATAACTCTTCCAGGTATTTTTTATCAAATTTGATATCCATATCGGTTTCGTTGAACCAAGGCAAAGATAATATTCTTTTTTCAATCCACGAAAAAAGTGGAGTTTTTTAAATAAGTGCAAGAAATGTAAACTCATTGGGCAAGAGTAGATAAAGTTCTACCTTTGTGTGATGTGAATTCTAACATGCATGAAGTACAGCGAATTTCATCGTATACTCCCGAAAAGAGGCAAAGGTTGAGGCTGGTTCTAGACTGGGGAGAGTGAAGGAAGCCATTATATCTATGAAGACAAGGAGGGAAATCGGTACCCGGTTCCTTTTCATGGAGCAAAAGAGATGCCCAAAGGTCTTCGGCGGAAAATTGAAAAAGATATGGGACTCTTGTAGCCACTTTTTTATGATAGGTTGTTTATATAGAAGATAAGTAGTGACATGGGGAAGCTAACAATTATAATTGAACGCGGTAAGGATCAATACGCCGCGTGGGCAGATACGGTGCCGGGTATTTCCGCGGCAGGAGATACTATTGACGAAGTAAAAAATGATGTTCAAAAGGCTATCCGGATTTATAAAAAGAATAATAGTAATATAGCGGAAGAGCTGAAAGGAGATGTAGAAATAAAATGGACTTTCGATATCGAGTCTTTTATGGAGTATATCAGTGGAACATTTACTAAGGCAGCACTTTCACGCATGACAGGTATCAATGAAAAACAGTTGGGGCATTATGCAAGTGGGTTGAAGAAGCCTCGCCCCGCTACTGTAGAAAAAATAGAAAATGCACTCCGTCAATTCGTGAGTGATATGAGCCAAGTACATTTAATGTGAATCCTCCCGGCTTCTTTTTAGGGGTTTAATTACTTCCTGCCGAAGTCGGCGGGGATCTCGCCCCAGAGTTTGGTTTCCCACTTGAGGATGGGGTTGGAGTAGCTGTTCTCGCGGAGCCACTTCTCGGCACGGCCAATCAACTCGAACAGGGGTTTATTACGCTCAGTGGGCTCTAGCTTGGTGTTGCACTTCTTCTTCTCGACCCACTTGATCGCGTTCGCGCTGTCGGAGTAGAT
>JBBACU010000093.1:0-7304 GCA_041656815.1 Proteiniphilum sp. | reverse complement strand
CTTCCGGGAGAAAGGGATACAAACGGCCGAGGTGACGCTTCACGTGGGTGCCGGCACCTTCAAGCCGGTGAAATCAGTGACCATGGAGGGACACGATATGCACACCGAGTTTATTTCGGTCTCCCGGACAACCCTCGAAAAACTGCGGGATCACCCCGGGAGGCTTGTCGTCGTGGGAACTACTTCGGCTCGTACCGTGGAGAGCTTGTATTACATCGGTAAAAAACTGCATGCGTCGTCCGCCCTTGACCCGGAACGGCTTGCGGTAGAACAGTGGGAGCCTTACGAAGAGGAGGCCCCCATTGCCCCGCGACAAGCACTGCAAGCCATCTTGCACCACCTGGACAGGACGGGAGAAGCGCGGCTCTCCGCTACCACGCGGCTGATGATCGCGCCCGGTTACCGGTTCCATTTCCCCGATGCCCTGATTACCAACTTTCACCAACCCCGGAGCACACTTTTGCTGTTGGTGTCTGCCTTTGTGGGGGAAGAATGGCGAACCGTTTACCGGTTTGCCCTCGCGAACGATTTTCGTTTCTTGAGCTACGGAGATGGCTCCTTATTGTGGAAAAAGTCCAAATAACCCTGTTTTTTGGTTAAATAAAACGCGATGCCATACAGCATACCTCTTTTTTTTTGTATCATTGCACTATTGTAAATGTTCGGGAATCAATCACTAAATTCGTTTAAATTGCTTTGCTCGCAAAAGTAACCCGCATACTCGTCATTATCCTCCTTGGAATTGTATCGCTTAATGTTGTACTTTTCCTCCTCTTCAGTATTCCCGCGGTGCAAAAGCGGGCGGCCGACTTCGCCTTGGAAAAAATCCAACCGATCATTGATACCCGCGTTTCCCTTGACGGCATTCGAATCCGCCTCTTTAACCGGGTGCAGCTGAACGGGCTATACGTGGAGGATCAACAGCAAGATACCCTTCTCTATGCCGGGAGCATTATCACCCGCATCCTTCCTTGGAACCTGCTAAGTAACCGGGTGGCAGTACAAAAGCTTAGCTTGGAGGATTTCACGGCCCGCGTGCATAGGGCATCGCCCGAGGAACCCTTCAACTTCCAATTTATCATCGACTCGTTTGCCAAAGAAGATACCACCGTCGTTAAAGAAAAGAAGAAGTCGTGGCGCGTCACCGCGGACGACATCGTCCTGAAAAACGGCCGGCTGAGCTACCATGTCCTTTCCGAGCCGCTAACGCCCGGTGTTTTTAATGCCAGCCGCCTCAACGTTGAGGATTTTAATTTCCGGGGCCAAGTGGATTTTAACGGGATAGAGGAGATGGAGGCCGAGGTCAAACAGCTCACGTTTCGGGAGAGCAACGCGGGCATTAACGTGGATAAGCTCACGGCCCATTTTCGGTCCGAGGGCACCCGTTTCGAAGGCGACCGGGTAACTCTTGCCATGAACCAAACCGGGGTGTCGGTAACGAAGGCATATTATGACACGGATACAAAAGAGGCGGGGGCCACCGTGCGTGCCGACCAAGTGGATCCGGCCGATATCGCCCTGTTTACCCCCCGGTTCGCTCACTTGGACAAGCCGATTTCGCTCAACCTGAAGGCCGAGGGAACATTGCCAGAAGCCACCCTCGACCATATCGAGTTCCGGTACGGCCCCGATACGCGGCTGGATGTTTCCGGCTCGATCTCGGACTATGGCAACCTCGACGCGAGCGACCTGAACGTGAATGTCCGCGGTTTTTCCGTTTCGCAAGACGACCTGGAGGCACTTATTCGCGCGGGTGCCCCCGACTATGCCTCTCCTCCCCAGCTGAAGGCGATGGGAGATCTCAGCTTGCGGATGACCGCGACAGGCAAGCTACCTAACTTTCGTTACAACGGTGCCTTAGACACGGAACAGGGCGACGTCTCCTTGAACGGTACCGGCAGGATTACCAACGGCTTTAAACAACTCCGCTTTGAAGGGCCGGTCAGGGCAAATAATATCGCGGTGGCGAGCATCATAGGAGAAGATGCCGGCGTGGGCAATACAAACCTGGGAGCCACGGTAGGCGTGACCATCCAGCAACCGGCCGGGGTGACGGTTACCGCGGCAGGAACCATCGAGTCTACTTCCTACAAAGAGTATCCATACAGCGACCTGGTTTTCGACGGCACGTACAGTGGCACGAACGTGGTTGCGACTATCCATACCGATACCGAATTAAACGGACTGGAACTCGAGGCCAACCTCTCGTTCGGCGACTCGATGCGCTTCGAGGTGGGCGGAATGATCGACCGGCTGGACCTCCGCCCCTTTGTCATGATGGAGGGGTGGCAGATGCCGAGCCTTGCCACACGTATCGACGCGCGTTTCGCGGGGAGCACGATAGACGATATGACCGGCACCCTCGTGATTGACCAAACATCCCTGACGGATAGCAGTTTTTACTATAATCCCGGTCCTATTTACCTGCAAGCGCTTGCCGACGAGGGGGAGGGCAAGAAGATAGAGATCCTGTCGTCGCTCCTCGAGGGTGAAATTACCGGGGATTATTATTTTAGCACGATCGGGCAAGAGCTGATGCAAGCGATAAAGCCCCACCTGCCGTCGCTGCTCGCGGGAGAGGAGCCGGCTGCCGGGCTGCCGGGCCGCGCGGCCGACCCCGACTTGCTACCCGGAACGGGCGACGAGCCTGCCGCGGGCAAGAACGATTTTCAATTCAACTTTTTCTTGAAGAATACCGAAGATATCTCGTACGTTTTGTCCCTTCCCTTTTATAACGTGGAGCCCGCCACTATCACGGGATCCGTGAATATGCGCGATAGCCGGCCCTTGCTCGTGAACGCCCATGTTCCCCGTTTGATGTTCGGAAATAGCGACGTGCGGGAGACGAAAATGGAAGTCACCAGCGGGAATGACGGTCTCGGGCTCGATGTGAATAGCTACTTGGTTCAGGATAACGGGTATATCAACGCGCACCTTCAAAGCGAAGCGTCGGGTGACTCGGTGGTCAATCGGCTGGGGTTCGATTTGCAACAGGCAAACACCCGGTCCCAGGGCGAGTTCATGATCGGCATGGGGCTCCTTCGCGATACGGAGGAAGAGCTGGGGGTTGATGTCCATTTCTATCCCACCACGTTGGTGTTCAATGATAAAAAGGTCAACTTCAACGACGCGACCATCGCTTACCGGAAAGATCGAATTACCATCAACAACTTTGGTATCCGGGAAGAAGAGATGCTCCTGCTCGGCATCGAAGGAGTGGCCTCCAAGAGCGAAGCCGATAACATCCGGCTTTATTTTAATAATACCGAGATAGCGAATATCCTTGCCGCCTTTAATGTGTCCAATTTTTACGGTTCCCTCAACGGCGAGATCTTCGTGCGGCAAGCACTTGAAAATCCCATGATTCGGACCGAGGACCTGCGTATCGAAAACATCACCGTGCACAACGATACCGTCGGAACACTCCGCATCGAGGGAGATTGGGACCAGTTCTATTCCGGTCTTAATCTGAACGCCTACCTGATGAACGGGGGAGAACGTAACCTGGAGGTCAAGGGGTTTATCCCCACGGGGGACGGCAATGCCAAGCCGATGGATGTTAACTTCATGATCGATAGCTTTGAGCTTTATGCCATACAGCCTTTGACGACCAGCCTATTCAGCGAATTGTCGGGCCGCTTGAATTCGCGGGTACACGTTAGTGGCAGCCTTTCGGAGCCGGTAGCCGAGGGGTGGCTGGGGATTGATGAAGGTACCCTGCGGGTGGCGTACACGAACGTTACCTACCGCGTGTCAGACACCATCCGCATCAGCAGGGATAACGTGGAATTCACTAATTTCGTGATTCGCGACCAGAATAATAACACGGCCACCCTCAACGTGAGCCTTTCCCACTCCAACTTCGGACGAATGGCTTACACAGCCTCCATGCGCCTCGATGATTTCATGCTCTTGAATAATGAAAACCGTACCGACCTGATGGCGTACGGCAACCTTCGGCTGTCGGGCGAGCTGAACGTGACCGGCTCTCCCGCGGGTATATTCGGGGATGGGGAGATAACCACCCGGAGCCGTTCGAACGTGATGATCGTGCTTCCACAGACGGCCAAGGCCACCGAATACAGCGGGATCGTATACATCAACACGCCCACGGAGGACACGCTGAGTTTCCTTCGCAAGGACAATGAACTCGCTCATCAGGTCAATACACCGGTTTCGTCGGGAGTCCCTATCGTGATGCAGGTCACGCTGAACCTGACCCCGCAGCTCACGGCCGGTGTCTTGCTCGATCCCACTACCGGTAACGCGTTAGAGGTGAACGGGGAAGGCGAGCTGAACGTCAACTTCAACTCCCGATCCACCCCGCCCGTCCGCCTCTACGGGGATTACGTGATTAACGAAGGGGAGTTTCACTATAACCTGCAGAACCTGCGGGCCATCGACTTCCTTATCCGTGAGGGGAGCCGGCTCACCATGACGGGCAACCCGCTGAATACCCAGTTTAATATTACCGCGTACCTGCCGGTGAAAGCCGACTTGGCAGCCCTTAGCCCTACCTTTACCCGGGAGCTGGCCAATACCCGCGTGCCGGTCAACGCGCTGCTGCGGATCCAAGGGAACCTCGACGCGATGGACTTGCAATATGACATCGAACTGCCGGAGAGCTCCAACGATATACAACAACGGGTGAACAGCTTCATCAATACCGAAGAGACCAAGATCCGCCAGTTCGCGTACCTGGCTACCACCGGCAGCTTTATCCCCTCGGAAGGGACTCCCGACATGAACTTGGGGACGTCGTCGGTATTTACCAACTTTGCCGCGAACACGTTGTCCAAGGGATTAGACGCTCTCTTCGCGAGTGCCCTGAGCGATAACTGGTCGGTCAGCACCAACTTGGAATCGGTGGATGGTACCTTTGATAACGTGCGGATGGGAGTAGACGTGTCCACCCGTTTGATGAACAACCGCCTTCGCATTACCACGAACTTGAGCTATGGCGATAATAGCATGATGGCCAGCCACCAGGCATTCATGGGGGAATTCGAGCTGGAATACGACATCAACAGCTGGTTGATGTTCCGCGGCTATAACCGGGCAAACGAACGTTTCTCCAGCCGCGCGCCCACCACCCAAGGCATTGGTTTCATGGTAACCAAGGAGGGACAGTCCATCAGGGATCTTTTTGATTTCAGGTTTAGAAGGCCCGAAGAAGATGAATAGCGCGATGCAAAAATATATATTTGTTGTGTGGTCGTTGCTCTTGTTGGCAGGTTGCGACGTTACCAAGAAAGTGCCGGAAGGAAGCTACCTGCTCAACAAGGTGGATATCCATTCAGACGTGCGGGGCATCGGGGCTTCCGACCTGAGGCCTTATCTCCGGCAAAAACCGAACTCCTCGATCCCGGTTATCGGGAAATGGAAACTGCACCTGTACAATATCCCCGATAACGACTCCACGTGGCTTAACCGGCAGCTGCTGAAGTACGGGGAACCCCCGGTGCTCCTGAACGAGCAACTCACCGAGATCTCTGCCGAACAGATCCGTTTGCATCTCAACAACAAGGGATACCTGAATGCAGAGGTGGATACCACGGTGGTGAAAGAGGATAAAAAAGCCAACGTCTCCTATGATGTCACCGGGAACGAGCCTCACCGTATCCGCACGTTCAACGATACCATTCATTCCGCGGATACCACCATCCACAATATCTTGAACAACGCCGGGCGCCTCGAGATCATGAAAGAGGGCGATATATTCGATCTCTCGGTACTGGAAGAGGGAAGGGAAGATATGACTATCCTCTTACGGAACAGGGGCTATTATGACTTTCTGAAAGATAACTTTTACTTTTTGGCAGATACCACGGTCGGCGATCACCAGGTGGACCTCACGCTCGCGCTGAATAACCCCACCGACAGCACCCGCCATCAACGGTATAATATAGGGAGGGTGACGGTTATTAACGGGGTGGACGACGACCTCCTGAAGGACTCCACCCGGCATAACCAGTTGGATACTACCTATTACCGGGGCCTGCAGATTGTTTCCGAGAAAGACCGTTTTCTGTTGCCGCGGACCATCTACTACAACACCTTCTTAAGGCCCGGCAGGCTCTACTCCGAGCGGATCGTGGAGCGAACCTACGCTTCCCTGAATAGCATGGGGCCCATCAATCAAACCACCATCAACCTCACGCCGGTGGTTCGGAATGACTCCAGCCTCCTCGACTCCCGGGTTACCCTCTTTCCCGGGAACATGCACTACATGCAGTTCGGGGTGGATGGCACCAACTCGGCGGGCGACCTGGGGGTTGCCAGCAACGTTACGTACGAACACCGGAATTTTTTCAAGGGAGGCGAAACCTTCCGCGTGCGGTTGAATGCCGCGTACGAGTTTATCCGGAAGACCGATGAACTCAACTTTCTTGATAACAGCTATTACGAGTACGGGGCCGAAGCGTTCCTCTCCATTCCTCAACTGATCCTCCCGTGGAGGTTGAACCGGTTAAGGGACCAAACCTCGGCGTCGACGGAATACTCCGCCGGCATCAACTTCCAAAACCGGCCGGAATACCTCCGGCAGTTCTTCAGCCTGTCCAGCCGCTTCCAATGGTCTTCTTTTGACTGGAAGGTGCAGAACGTGTTGGAGCCGGTAGGCATCACGTACGTGCGAATGCCCAGGACCTCGGAACGGTTCGATTCGCTCTACCTGAGTGAAGAGGCTAACCCTATCCTGCGGTATAGCTACGACGAGCAGTTGATTGTCCGCTCTGCCTACAACATGACCTACACGAATTACAGCCAGATCGGGAGGCGTACCATGCCTACCGTGCCTTTTCGTGTTCGTTCGGGGATAGAGGTGGCTGGGTGGCTCCCTCGCATCGCTACCTCGCTGGGAGCGGGCAAGAGGGATGAAACCGGGAGAGAAACATTCTTCAAGATACCTTACTCGGAATACGTGCGCGGAGATTTTGAGATTGCTCCCATGTACGTGTTTGACGACAAGAACACGATTGCCGCGCGACTGGGGATAGGGGTGGCCTACCCGTATGGCAACTCCATTGTGTTGCCGTTCGAGAAACGCTATTTTGGGGGCGGTGCCAACAGCGTGAGGGGGTGGAGCACCCGGACGCTGGGACCGGGTAGTTTCGATCGCGACTCCATTGGCTCTGATTTCGGGCGTAGGGTGGGCGACGTGAAACTTGACTTCAGCGTGGAGTATCGCAGAAAGATGACCCGGCTGATCGAGCTGGCGGGCTTCGTGGACGCGGGCAACATATGGACCATCAAAGACTACGAGGAGCAACCCGGCGGGCTATTCGAATGGAGTAATTTTTACA
>JBBACU010000092.1:0-7327 GCA_041656815.1 Proteiniphilum sp. | reverse complement strand
AGGATAAAGGTGTTGAACGTGTCCAGTTTCTCGGGGTCGGGCACGTCGTGCACCCGGTAAACAAACGGCCGCGCGTTCTTGCTTTTGGGTACCTTCCCGATGAGTTCGGCCACGGTCCGGTTCGCCAGCAGCATGAACTCCTCGATCAGGTGGTTCGCCTCTTTCGACTCCTTGAAGTAGACCCCGAGAGGCTTGCCATTTTCGTCGAGGTTGAATTTCACCTCGTACCGGTCGAAGTTGATGGCCCCGTTCGCGAATCGCCGTTCCCGGAGTTGCTTGGCCAATTGGTTCATCTTGAGTATCTCGGCCGAAAAATCGCCCTTCCCGGTCTCTATGACTGTTTGCGCGTCCTCGTACGTGAGGCGGCTGTCCGACTTGATAACGGTACGCGTTACGCGCGATTTTTTGACCTCTGCTTTCTCGTTCAGTTGGAAGATTGCCGAGAAGCACAATTTCTCCTCGTTAGGCCGGAGCGAGCACAACTCATTGCTCAAGCGTTCCGGCAACATGGGGATGGTACGGTCGACCAGGTAGATGGAGGTGGCCCGGTTCTCCGCTTCCGTGTCGATGGGGTCACCCGGCCTCACGTAGTGGGTCACATCGGCGATATGCACCCCCACCTCCCACAGGTTGGTACCGAGTTGACGAAGCGATAGCGCATCGTCGAAATCCTTCGCGTCTTTCGGGTCGATGGTGATCGTGAACACGTCGCGAAAGTCCTCTCGTTTCGCGATCTCTTTCTGATCGATCGTCTCGGGTATTTTCTCCGCGAGTTTCGCCACCTTCTCGGGGTAACTGTAGGGGAGGTCGTATTGGGCGAGGATGGCATGCATCTCGGTATCGTTCTGCCCCGGCATGCCCAAGATATCAATCACCTTCCCCACGGGATTATTGGCTTTCTTCGGCCACTCCACGATCTCGGCCACCACTTTATCGCCATTCTTGGCCCCGTTGAGGTCCTCTTTCGGAATAAAGATATCGTTCGCGAGGTACTTGCTGTCCATCACCAGGAACGCGAAATGCTTTTGTACCTCCAGCACGCCCACGAACCGGTTTTGCGCCCGTTCCAGGATCTCGATCACGGCCCCTTCGGTTTCGGACCGCCGGCGCTTGGCAAGCAGTTGCACCCGTACCCGGTCGCCGTTCATCGCGTGCAAACTGTTGCGTTCGGCGATATTGACAATATTCCCGTCGTCGTCCGGCACGAAGAAATTCTTGCCGTTGCTCCTTCGTTCGAAGCGGCCTTCGAGCAATAACCCCCGGTCGTTGATCCGGTACCTGCCGCGGGAGGATTCCAGTATCATCTCGTCGTCGCGCATCTTGTCGAGCACGTTTACCAGCAGGCCACGGCTCTCTTCGCCACGCACGTTCAGCGCGGCAGCGATCTGTTTATAATTGAACTGCTTCTCATTGTTCTGCGTGAGGAAATTAGCCACGGCAGTGATAAGGTCTTTTCTTCTGAGCTTGGTTTCCGAAGAAGTTGATGTCTCTTTTTTACTCATAATTGGACTTGGTTTCTACCTAAAACAAATAAATAAGGTTTTAGTTACTGCAAAGTAATAAAAAATTTCGCTTTTACCCGCATTTTCAGCCATCCGCGTCGATTTAAAGATGAAAATTCTAAAGTTATCGTTATTTTTGCAACGGAAGGAAGAAGGGCCGCCAATTGGGTACTATCCTTAGCAGGCCGATCGGGATCAGGAAGGCAACAGAAACGATACGAAAAAAAGTATGAACAGGAAAAAGATTCTTATTACCGGCGCGAGCGGGTTTATCGGTAGCACGATAGTGGATAAAGCGTTGGCACTGGGATACGAAACGTGGGCCGGTATCCGCGAGAGGAGCAGCCGCGCGTACCTCCAAGATGTACGGATCCGTTTTATCGATCTGGCCTACCACGATAAGAAGCGGTTGACCGAACAGCTCCGGGAGTTCGCGACAGAAGAAGGGCGTTTCGACTACATCGTACACGTTGCCGGATTAACCAAGGCACTTCGGAAAACCGATTTTGACCGGGTGAATTACGAGCAGACCCGCCATTTCGCGGAGGCGTTGATTGACGCGGGAGTGGTTCCCGATACCTTCTTGCTGATGAGCTCGTTGAGTGCCTTGGGCGTGGGCGACGAGATCGGGTATACTCCCATCGCGTGCGACCTCCCGGCCAACCCCAACACGGTGTACGGGAAAAGCAAGCTCAAGGCAGAGAGTTACCTGCAAGGACTCGACAGCTTCCCGTACCTGATTATTCGCCCTACCGGCGTGTATGGCCCACGCGATAGGGACTACTACCTCTTGATGAAAGCGGTGCAACGAGGATTAAACGTGGGAGTGGGCTACCGGAAGCAGCTGCTCTCTTTTATTTACAGCGAGGATTTGGCGGACGCGATTTTCTTACTCTTGGAAAAGGAAGTGACCCGCCAAACGTTCGTGGTATCAGACGGGGACTGCTATACCGACGCGGAGTTCAACGCGATCGTGCAAGAGGCCCTTCAACGAAAACGGGTGCTCCGGTTGAAGATCCCCTTGTTCCTGGTACGGCCGGCCGCTTACCTCAGTGAAAAAATCTCCGCCCTCTTCGGGAAAGCCACCGCCTTCAACAGCGACAAGTACCACATCATGAAGCAACGAAACTGGGCGTGTGACATCTCCCCGTTACAAGAGGCGGTCGGCTTCAAGCCCAAGTACCCCCTGAAGGAAGGAGTCGCGAAAACAGTAGCCTGGTACAAGGAGCAGGGTTGGCTTTGATGGGATGTTTTCTCGCGAACGGAAGGCGAATCATACAATTTTCACTACATTTGCAGAATGAAGATAGCATTAATAGGTTACGGAAAGATGGGACGCGAGATCGAACGAATTGCCCGCGAACGGGGGCACGAGATCGTCGCGATCATCGATATGAATGAAGAGGATAAGTTTCAATCGCCCGGGTTCAGGAGCGCCGACGTGGCCATCGAGTTCACCTCGCCCGAGAGCGCCTTCGGAAATTACACGCGCGCTTTCGAGGCCGGTGTGCCGGTCGTTTCGGGTACCACGGGATGGTTGGATAAGTTGGACCGCGTGAAAGAGGCATGCGAGAAAGAAGGCAAGACCTTTTTCTACGCGTCGAACTTCAGCCTCGGGGTAAACCTCTTCTTCGCGCTCAACAACTACTTGGCGGGGTTAATGAACCGGTTCCCGGAATACGACGTGCGGGTGGAGGAAACCCACCACATCCATAAGCTGGACGCACCCAGCGGCACGGCCATCACGCTGGCCGAAGGCATCCTGGATCGGGTGGACCGGAAAGAAAACTGGTCGCTGGAAGAGGGTGACAGTAACACGCTGCATATCGAAGCGTTCCGCGAAGGAGAGGTGCCGGGGATTCACACCGTGGTGTACGAGTCGGGAGTAGATACTATCCGGGTTACCCACGACGCGAAGAGCCGCGAAGGATTTGCCCTCGGGGCCGTGCTTGCCGCGGAATTCACGAAAGGGAAAAAAGGATTCCTTGGCATGAGCGACTTACTGGATTTGCCTTGATCAGGAGCAGGGGTGAACAGGAGCATTTTGAACATCCATACCATACTTGATTCAGATAACATAAAAAATAAAATGAGCAACAAGCCATCTCATCTTCAAGAGAACAGACAAGACAGCGAGAATCCTCGTCCAAATTTAGCCCGGCGATTCACCAGCACGTCCCGCCGCCAATGGGTGTGGTTCATCCTATGGGTCGTACTCACCGTTTTGTTTTCAGCGTGGGCCGGATCACCATGGGTGCTCTTGCTTCTCCCCTTCCTTCTCGACATCTACATTACCAAGTTTGTCCCGTGGTCGTTCTGGAAGAGGTCGAAGAACAACGCGTTCCGGAAGACGATGGAGTGGGTAGACGCGATCCTCTTCGCGTTGATCGCGGTATACTTTATCAACACCTTCTTTTTCCAGAATTACCAGATACCCACCTCGTCGCTGGAAAAATCATTGCTGGTGGGGGACTTCCTCGCGGTGAGCAAACTCAGCTACGGACCGAGGGCCCCCATCACGCCGCTCTCTTTCCCGCTGGCACAACACACCATGCCGGTGATAGGAGGCAAATCCTACATCGAGAAACCCCAATGGAAGTACAACCGGCTGAAAGGTTTCGGCGAGGTGAAACGGAACGATATCGTGGTGTTTAACTTCCCCCCGGGCGACACCGTGGCATTGAACCAGCAGGGGGTCGACTTTTACTCCCTGGCAAAGTATCATCCCGACGGCAGCGCGGGCATCCGGGCAGACAAACGCACCTACGGCGAGGTGGTGTACCGACCGGTTGACCGTAGGGAGAACTACGTGAAGCGAGCGATAGGCCTCCCCGGAGAGACGATCGAGTTAAGGGACGACTCCGTCTTTATCGACGGGCAATACCTTCCCAACCCCCGGCTATCACAACACAACTACCTGATCCACACCGACGGAACGCAGATATCGAGGGATCTCTTCAGCGAATTGGGAATCAACCATGCCGATTACTCTCCGGATAGTTTCGGGCAGTCCTCCCGGTCGCAAGACCTGGCCGGTGTGGATAGCCTGAGCATGGCGCTCTTTGGACTGCAAGCGCGCGACGGCAATAACGGGCGAGTTTACTACAGCATCCCCATGACGTCGGAGATGATGGAGAAGATGAAGGCCCGCCCCTTCGTGTGGAATATTATCAAGGAGAAAGAGCAGCCGGGATTGAACTATTACTACCCGTTGGATCACGACGCGGGATGGACACGCGACACCTACGGCCCACTCTGGATTCCCGAGAGGGGGGCGACCATCACCTTTGATACCGACGTGGATTACAAGGTGGCCGCCTACGAACGGTGCATCAAAAACTACGAGGGAAATGATTTCGCGTACCGTGACGGCAAGGTATACATCAACGGGGAGGTTGTCGACTCTTACACGTTCAAGTTCGACTACTACTTCATGATGGGCGACAACCGCCATAACTCGGCCGACTCCCGCTCGTGGGGATTTGTCCCCGAAGATCATATCGTGGGACAGCCCATCCTTATCTGGTTGTCGCTCGAGAAAGACAGGGACTGGTTCAACGGCAAGATACGATGGAAAAGGCTGTTCCGCAGCGCGAAGATACCCGCGTAAAAATAGTGTGTTGATGTGGAGATTTGATGATTTATTGATTTATCGGTGATGATACTGCTGTCGTCTTTTTACTTGGCACCGATCGAATATTATGCAACACTTTTTCATGCTGATAACATCGTGATAGAGGTTCATGACCGCTACCGAAGGCAATCCTATCGCAACCGCTGCATTATCGGGGGGGCGAATGGTCCCCTGACATTAAGCGTTCCCATCGAGAAGCCCGCCAACCCGCGAACGTGCACCAAAGACATCCGCGTGTCGGACCACGGGAATTGGCGCCACCTGCACTGGAACGCGATTCTTTCGGCCTATAACTCCACCCCTTTTTTTCAATATTACGAGGACGACTTCCGGCCGTTTTTCGAGAAAAAGCATCGCTTTTTGCATGATTTTAACGAGGAGCTGCGTACGCTTGCTTGTCGCCTTTTAGGCATCGAAACACCCGTCACGCACACCACGGCATACATGGAAAACCCGGGGGAGGATGTTCGCGACCTGCGGGAGGCTATTCACCCGAAGCATCCGCTTGGCTTGGAAACCGCGCCCTATTACCAGGTTTTCGCCGGAAAGCATGGTTTTCTTCCTAACTTGAGCATTATCGACCTCCTATTCAATTTGGGAAACGAGGCCCGGCTGTACCTTATGAAGCATGCTCTCACGACAAACGCGTGAATAGAACAGAATGATTTCTATTCATCGCCATTTTTATCTACTTTTGTATAATGTAGGAGGCGTTTCGGGCAAATCTGAAAACGAGTTTTCGCCTTGCCTCTCAACTTTCACTACTTTTGTAGTTAGTAAAAGAAAAAATTATGACGCATCACAAGACGAGAGTACGCTTCGCTCCCAGCCCCACCGGCCCGCTACATATCGGGGGGGTACGCACGGCATTGTACAATTACCTGTTCGCGAAACAGCAGGGGGGTGACTTCATCCTGCGGATTGAAGACACCGACTCGTCGCGGTTTGTTCCGGGCTCGGAAGAGTACATACAAGAGGCATTCGACTGGCTGGGCTTGTCGTTCGACGAGAGTCCCCGGGAAGGGGGAGAGCACGGCCCTTATAAACAATCGCAACGACGCGAGATTTACAAAGAACAGGTGCACAGGCTCTTGGAGAAGAATGCAGCCTATATCGCGTTCGACACCCCCCAAGAACTGGAAGCGAAAAGGAAGGAAATAGCAAACTTCCAGTACGACGCCTCCACGAGAAATCAGATGCGTAACTCGCTGACACTGGGAGAGGCAGAAACAAAAAAACTGATCGAACAAAAGACCCAGTACGTGGTACGGTGCAAGATCGAACCCGGTAAGGAGATCGTGGTGAACGACATGATCCGGGGCGAGGTGACCATCAACTCGTCGGTGCTGGATGACAAAGTGATCTATAAATCGGCGGATGAACTACCCACGTATCATTTGGCCAACGTGGTAGACGACCACCTGATGCGGATCTCCCACGTGATACGGGGCGAGGAGTGGCTCCCTTCCGCGCCGTTGCACGTGTGGCTCTACCAACACTTGGGATGGGCGACCAGCATGCCGCGGTTCGCGCATCTTCCCCTTTTGCTGAAACCGGAAGGCAACGGCAAGCTGAGCAAGCGCGATGGCGACCGCCTCGGCTTTCCCGTGTTCCCGCTGGAGTGGAAAGATCCGTCGTCGGGCGAACTCTCCTCCGGTTACCGGGAAGAGGGCTACCTGCCCGAGGCGGTCATCAACTTCCTTGCTCTCTTGGGATGGAATCCCGGCACGGACCAGGAACTGTTCACGCCGGCAGAATTGATACAAGCCTTCTCCTTCGAACGGTGTAGCAAGAGCGGTGCCAAGTTCGATATCGAGAAAGCGAAGTGGTATAACCACCAATACATCGCGAGCTTGCCCAACGGCGAGCTTGCGGAACAATTTGCCCCCATCCTGCAAGAGAAAGGAGTCGTGGTTTCTCCCGAGAAAGTGGCCCGGATAGTGGGATTGGTCAAAGAGCGGGTTCACTTTGTGAAAGAGTTATGGGAGCAATCCTCTTTCTTCTTTGAAGCACCTGTTGCCTACGATAAGAAAACGGCACGTAAACGGTGGAAAGCGGAGACACCCGGGCAAATGCGACAATTGGTGGAATTGATGGAGGCGATGAGCGATTTCTCCGCGCAACACCAAGAGAGCCTCGTGATGGAATGGATCAAAAAAGAGGGCCTGAACACGGGAAGCATCATGAACGC
>JBBACU010000091.1:0-7343 GCA_041656815.1 Proteiniphilum sp. | reverse complement strand
GGAGGTGGTGCCCGAGCTGGAAAATATCGACGGGATCGCGGGAATCCAAGTGTTTGGCGGGCGAGAAAGGGCCATCGAGGTACAATTAGACAAGGGAGCGAGCGAGGCCTTGAATATCACCCCTTCCCGGATAAGCAGCTTGCTGAGTAGCAATGCGCGAGAACGGGTCTTCGTGGGTACCGTCAACGAAACGAACAGCCAATACTTTGTCCATGTAAACTCTGCATATACCAAGGTGTCAGACTTGGAGAACCTCGTGGTTGCCCCCGGGCCTATCTTGTTGAAGGACGTGGCCACCCTCTTTTTTGATTTGAAAGAAGAGACCTCCTATAGCCGTGTCAACGGGATGGAGGCGATATCCGTTTCACTTGTTAACGACGCGCAAACAAACCTGATCGACCTGTCGCACCGCACCATAAAAGCAATAGAGCGACTGAACGAGCAGCTCGAAATGTTGGACGTGGAGGTGGTGATAGATTCCAATACCGCCGAAACGATGGAGAACAACATCAATCAGATTATCCAGCTTGCATTGGTGGGAGGACTGTTGGCGGTCCTGGTATTGTGGTTTTTCTTGAAGAATGTGCGGTTGGTGCTGATGATTGCCTTGGCTATCCCAATATCTGTCTTCACGGCATTTAATTTCTTTTATTACGCGGGCATCTCGGTCAATAGCCTCACGCTTATCGGAATGGTCTTAGCGGTGGGTATGCTGCTGGATAATGGCATTGTCGTGTTAGAAAACATCTACCGGTTGTCGGGCACGGGATTGCGTGCCGACGAATCGGTTACCCGGGGGACGAAAGAGGTATGGCGCTCTATCGTGGCAGCGACATTAACCACCGTGATCATTTTTCTCCCCTTCCTCTTTTCGGATAACTTCTTGCTCAGGCTCATGGGTAGCCATATTGGCGTCTCCATCATATCCACGCTCCTGGTTTCGCTGGCCGTGGCGTTATTATTCGTCCCGATGGTATCCTACTTTATTTTGCGGGGCAAGAAGAGCAAAAGCATCTTTTATCAGAAAGTATCGCTTTCGCAACGCCCGGTCCAAGTCTACCTCGTCCTGCTAAAGACATGCATGCGCAATCCCGGGGTAACCATCTTCGGGGCCATCATCGTGCTGTTTGCGACCCTGATCTTGTCGCTTTCCACCGCCACGCGGCAAAACAGGGAGGTGGACGCGGACCGGTTTAACATTTACGTTACCATGCCTACCGGTAGCACATTGGAGAGCACCGATAACGTGGTCAGGGTACTCGAAGAGCGATTGGAGACGATCCCGGAAAAAAAAGACTTGGTCAGCCGGGTGAACGAGGGAGAGGCCACTTTAACACTTATCTTGCACGAAGATTTTCAGAAGATAGGAAAACGGGGGATAACCGATATAAAGGCCGATGTGCAGTCGAGGGTACCCAACGTGGGCGGCGCGGAGATCTTCGTGGCAGACGCTACCGGGGGCGGGCAAGGCGGCAGCGGTGGATTAAGCGGGATGGTGGGTTTCATGAATTTGCTGGGTATCGGTGATAACCAGGAACGGGTTATCATCAAGGGATCCGACTACGAGATGATGCAACTCGTGGCAGAAGATATTCAATACCAAATAGACCAACAGGATTTTATACAAAACGCGCGGGTAACCTTCACGCGCAGGCAACCCGAGATACTGCTTGATTTTGACCAACTGCTGCTCACGTCGTACGGCATCACGCGGGCCAATATAACCACCGGGCTGTCTGAACTGAACACCGAGTTTTCATCGGGCACCACCTTTAAGGTAGGCGATGAATCGTACGATATCATTATCCGGGATAAGACGCCCGAAGAGGAGGAAGAGGAACAGAGAAGACAACGGACCGTTGATGATTTGCAGACGGTACAAATCATGAACAGCAGCGGGGGATTGCATAACCTGGATGATATCGCGACCATTAATAAAGGGTATGGGCGTTCCCGGATCACACGGGTCAATCAAGATAAACAGCTGGAGGTACAATATGGGT
Source organism: Proteiniphilum sp. (assembly GCA_041656815.1). Classification (GTDB taxonomy): domain Bacteria; phylum Bacteroidota; class Bacteroidia; order Bacteroidales; family Dysgonomonadaceae; genus Proteiniphilum. The sequence goes on along the minus strand of JBBACU010000091.1, from coordinate 5,340 downwards.
TTTCCCGGAGCGTGACCGGTTCCAAAACGTTGTTGGAAGGATATCGTGCCGATATTGATCAGTTAATCGCTACCTATAACCTGCCGGCGGGAGTTGCTATCGAGGTGGTTCATGAAGAGGATCAGTTCGGGGATTTTAAATTCCTTATTCTTGCCGCCTTCTTGTTGATCTTCATGATTTTGGCCATGGTGTTCGAGTCGATAACCACCCCCTTGGTAATGCTTTTTTCCATTCCATTGGCAGCTATCGGGTCGCTGCTCGCGCTGATCATCACCGGAAACAGCCTGTTGAACGCGAATACCTTAATGGGATTCCTCATCTTGTTGGGAGTGGTAGTGAATAATGGCATCATCTTGATCGATTATTCGAATATACTGCGTAAGCGGGGATTCCGCCGCGAACGGGCGCTGATGGCGGCGGGCTTGTCACGCATCCGCCCGATCCTGATTACGGCTATCACGACCACTATCGCCATGTTCCCCCTGGCGATGGGTGATACGGAGTACGCCGGGGCAATCGGGGCCCCATTCGCCATAACGGTGATCGGAGGACTGGCGTTTTCAACCTTGTTGACACTCGTGATCATCCCCACCGTGAACATGGGACTAGAAAACGCGCTGGAATGGTATCGAATGCTGTCGCCAAAAATAAAAATAATCCATCTCCTGCTCTTTATCACGGGGGCAGTTTGCACCTACCTGTACGTGGACGAACTATTGTATCAGGTTCTCTATGTTACAGCGATCTCGGTACTTATCCCCGGGGTCACCTATTTCGCGCGCACCAGCCTGCGTCGCGCCAAGACGAACGTGGTTGATCCGGACCAAGAGATACACATCGTGGTGCGTAACTTGGTCAAGATCTACGATCGCGCGGGACGCTTCACGCGTGAATGGAACAGCGGGCTGGAACTGCGGAGACGGTTTGGGTTGAGTGGTGAATACCATTCATTGAAAGATTTCACCCATGTCATCTGGCAATTTATTCTCTGGGGCTTTGGCGTCTACTTTACCTATTTTTACATCGAAAGCAGGTTGTGGGGCTTCCTGTTGTCTTTTGTGATGTATGCCTCCACGCTATACTTGTGGCGCAAGGTAAGGGCGTATCTTTTTTATCGCTTTAAAGGCAACCGGGCGGTAAGGTACTTGAACCGGGCAATTTTTTGGGGTCTGCCCTTTTTGATCCTGTTTGGCTTGTACAGAAAACTGGATAACCTTCCGATGGTCTTGATTATCGGTGTCCTATGGGGAATCGGTATTGCCATTTACGTTACTTCTAACTACTTGCACACGAGAAATATCAATATCGAACGAGTGACGGGACGGTTTGCCGGGTTGAAGCGCTCTTGTTTCCGTTTGGTCAAGAGTGTTCCGCTGATAGGGAAGCGACGTCGGCCGTTTAAGGCATTGCGTGGCGTGTCGTTTGAAATAAAAACGGGTATGTTTGGCCTGCTTGGGCCGAACGGGGCGGGGAAATCGACCTTGATGCGTATTGTCACCGGAATTCTGGAGCAGAGCTATGGCACCATTTGGATTAACGGGATGGATACCCGTATTTACCGGGAAGAGTTGCAGAGCTTGATCGGCTTTCTCCCCCAAGAATTTGGAACATACGAGCACATGACTTCTTGGGAGTTCTTGGACTACCAAGCCATCCTGAAAGGGCTGACCGACGGGAAAACACGTGAAGAACGCATCGAGTACGTGTTAAAAGCGGTACGGATGTATGAACGCAAGGACGATAAGATCGGCTCTTTTTCGGGAGGAATGAAACAGCGGGTAGGGATCGCACTCATCCTCTTGCACCTGCCGCGTATCCTCGTGGTGGATGAGCCTACGGCAGGGCTCGACCCGCGGGAACGTATCCGGTTCCGCAACCTGTTGGTGGAGTTGAGCAAAGACCGGGTGGTCATCTTCTCTACCCATATCATCGAGGATATTTCCAGTTCTTGTAACCGGGTGGCGGTGGTGGATAAAGGGGAGTTGAAGTATTTTGGAGAGCCTGAAAGTATGGTGGAGATGGCCGTGGGTAAAGTGTGGCAGTTTTTGATTGATAAGGAGTCGTTCGACAAGAAACTCGATCAGTCGCTGGTGGTGCACAACATTCAGGCGGCTGACAAGATACAGGTACGGTACATCTCGGTTGAAAAACCCTATCCCGATGCTGTACAGGTAGAAGCCAATCTCGAGGATGCCTACTTGTGTTTATTGAAAAATATCTGATGCGATGGGTCTTAAAAATTACATGGAACTAACCACTAAAGTAGTAAGGTATAACCTGAAGATTATCTTCGCGGGTAAGTTCTTCTGGTTCCTTTTGGCTGCTTTTGCCTTTTTTGCCTTTTTCATGTTTCAACAGGCATGGAACCGGGCAGAAATCAACGAAGGCTCCATTTACAGTTTGTTGTTGTTCCCTTGTTTGCTGCTTATCTTCTACCCGGTTGTTTTTGGCATCCAGAACGACGAGGATAACCGGATGCTGGAAATCATTTTCGGGATACCCAATTACCGGTACAAGGTGTGGGGGGTACGTATGTTGATGATCTACGTGGCAAATTATTTTATCCTGGTTCTTTTTGCTTACGTGGCTCGTGTCTTGCTGTATCCGGTGAGCGCGTTCGAGATGGCCGCCCAACTTATTTTCCCGATGTTGTTTTTTGGCAACTTGGCTTTCATGTTCTCCACGGTCACCCGGAGTGGCAACGCGACAGCGGTGATCATGATTGTCCTCGGGCTGCTCTTTTTTATCTTCATGGGCGGCAATAACCAGATCGCCTATTCCTACTGGAATGTTTTCCTGAACCCGTTTTCCATCCCTGACAACATCCACCCCCTGATCTGGCAGAACACCCTTTTCAAGAACCGGCTTTTCCTACTCACCGGAAGCATCGTTTGGTTGCTAATCGGCCTCCTGAACCTTCAAAAACGCGAGCGATTCGTGTAGTGAATTAGCCGTTGTTCGTGTTCATGCCTCGAATCACAATCTTTTCCAGATTTGTTCCTCGAGCTTCAGTAGATCTTTGGTGAAGTTCCGGATGCCTTCTGCCAGCTTTTCAGTAGCCATCGCGTCCTCGTTCATCATCCACCGGAACTGTTTCTCGTCAAGAGAGATCTTTTCATGGTCCGATTTCTTGGCTGCCTCCTCGCTTAATTTCTGCTCCAGGGTACCTTCACTTTCTTCGAGTTCTTTCAGAAGCTTTGGCGCGATCGTTAGCAGTTCGCACCCGGCAAGCTCGGTTATCTCGCCCATGTTACGGAAGCTGGCTCCCATAACCTGTGTTTTATAGCCAAATTTCTTGTAGTAATTGTAAATATTCTTTACCGATAACACCCCCGGATCCTCGTTGGGAGCTATCTCGTCCACCCCCCTGTCTTTCTTGTGCCAATCCAAGATCCTGCCTACAAAGGGCGATATCAGCCGAACGCTAGCCTCGGCGCACGCCACGGCCTGCGCGAACGAGAACAGGAGTGTCAAGTTACAATGGATACCTTCCTTTTCGAGTATCTCGGCTGCTTTTATTCCTTCCCATGTTGAAGCCAGCTTTATCAGTATCCGCTCCCTGGAGATGCCCGACTCTTCATAGAGCGCGATTAATTCCCGGGCTTTATCAACCGATCCCCCGGTGTCGAACGAGAGGCGTGCATCCACCTCGGTGGAGACCCTTCCGGGTACGATTTCCACTATTTTTAGACCGAAGTTCACGGCCAACCTGTCCATGGCTTTGGATAGCTGCACCTGCTTATTAGCAGACTGTTTCTTCCCGAAATCTATGGCATCATCTACCAGCCCGGCATATGTTGGATCTTGTGACGCCGCGTAAATAAGAGACGGGTTGGTGGTCGCGTCAACCGGTTTGTACGCTTCAATGGACGCGAAATCGCCCGTGTCGGCCACTACCTTGGTATACTGCTTTAACTGTTCTAATAAATTCATAGCTGATTGATATTAAAAGTTATTGATGCTCTACCCGCAAGGTAATCATATGAATCATTAAATAGGCATGTTAGCTCCTTTTTAACTCTTTCAACTTTCCCTCCCTCCTTCATCTCTGTGTGGAGACAGAAACCCCAAATCCTTTCCTGATAATTGATTTAAAGAATACCTGGAAAATTTGTTCGGTTGTTTAGTAGATATTGTTCGATTTAGAGAAAACATGAATCCGTACTTGAAAGAACGCATTGAAAAAGAGGGAATCTATGTCCTATAATAAAGATTTAGCCATACATATTTTAACTCAGGTAGAAAATGCAATCTTACTTATTCAAAGTAGAACCTCAGAGATTCGCAGCGCGTCTGATTTCTTGTCTAAACCTAACAATGTTGAGAAGTTAGATGCCGTCTGCATGCAGTTTATAGCAATTCAATCATTTATTGAGGAATTGTTAACTCCCAGCTAAAAAGCGCTTGAGCTCATGAGTTTAATAAGTCTCTATTTGTATGATTCTGTAAATAAATATCATACAAGTTTGCTCCATCTCTTTCAAAGTCCATGACCCCCTTGTCTGTCATGGGGTGCATCATGATAGCTTTCAATACTTCATAAGAGGCTGTGACCGCGTGGCATCCCACCATGCTTACCCTGTAGATTTGATCCACGTTTTTAAAGCTTGCCCCCAACACCTTGCATTGCAAGCCATGCAGCCGGAATGCTTTCACGATATCGGCCACGACATCAATCCCGTGCGAGGATATATTATCCAAACGGTTCACGTAGGGTGCCACGAAGTCAGCTCCCGCCTTTGCCGCTATTAGGGCTTGCTGCTGGGTAAAAATAGCGGTTGCGGTTACTTTCATGCCCGCCTCCTTTACCAAGCGGATCGCTCGATATCCCTCCTTGGTTACCGGTATCTTCGCGTAATAGTTTTCCTTGAACTGGAAATAATCGCTATACCGTTTTGCCTCCTTTAAAATATCTTCGGCCTTTTCGCTTATTGTCTGCAAGTGAAGCATTTTACCTTCGATACATTTTTGGATCTCAGGTATGATCTTTGATAATGGTTTGTTTTCGTGCGACAAAATGGTTGGATTCGTCGTGACACCTTCCATCGGGAAATAGTGAAACAGGTCCCTTATCTCGTCAATATTCGCGGTATCTGCTAGGTAATCCATTATATCAATTAAGAATTAAGAATGAAGGATTAAAAATTAATCTCATGAGTCACATCATCACATCAACTACACTCCTTTTTTGGCCCGTTTAATCAGCTCCCCATCGGTAAAGTTCTCTCCCGGGATATAATCTTCCAGCGGCTGGATCCGCTCGTGTATCATGTCGAGGAACCAGCTTGGTTGTGGGAAGAACGCTTCTTCCAGCTCGTGTGCCGGGGTGATCCAGTTGCG